>CAXNGJ010000126.1:0-4740 GCA_964201895.1 Terrimicrobiaceae bacterium | reverse complement strand
GAATGGCTCGGGGGAGTCGATCGAGCGGTCCACATGCGACTCTGCCGCAAAATTCACGATGGCGTCGATGTCATGCTCCTGCAGCAAACGGGCCACGAGCGCTTCATCGCCGATGTCGCCTTTTTGAAAAACATAGCGCAGGTCGGAGGCGAGGTCGGCGAGATTGGTCGGGTTGCCTGCATAGGTGAGGAGGTCGAGATTGACGAGTTTGCGCAGCGGCGAGGCACTTTCGGTGAGACGCTGACGGATGAAGTTGCTGCCGATGAATCCGCAGCCTCCGGTGACAAGGATGTTCATGGATCGATGAGCTGTTTTTATTCTGCTTCCTCGCCCTCGGTGAGGACGTCGTCGAGGCAAGCTTCGAACTCGTCGAGGCCGGTGCTTGGAATAATCACGGAGTTCCTGCGCCCGTGGGCTTCCTCGGTGATCTTGAGGAAGCGGCCGCGGTCATTCTCGCGAAGCTCGATGATGATGTGCTTGCGTTCGACTTGGAGTTCGCGCAGGGCGATGGATTGTTCCATATGGAAAGACTGGCAAGTTATCGGACGGAGAATGGGGGGATCAACCGAAAACCCCTGTCCATCGAATTAATGTTTCGCTCCCAGCAAATAATCGGGGTTCAGTTTTTTCAGGGCTGGAAGGGTGAAAAGGCCGTCTTTGCGGATGAGTTTGCCGTCGGACCACACCTCGCCGCCGCCGTAGTCGGAGCGTTGGATGCAGACCATGTCCCAGTGGATGCGGCTGGTGTTGCCGTTTCCCGCCGTTTTGTAGGCTTGGCCGGGCGTGAAGTGGAAGGAGCCGGAAATTTTTTCGTCGAAGAGGATGTCGCGCATCGGGTGGAGGATGTGCGGATTGAACCCGAGGGCGAATTCCCCGATGTAGCGGGCGCCGCCGTCGCTATCGAGAATGCGATTGAGCGCGGCGGTATTGTTCGCCGTGGCGTTTTCCACGCGGCCTTCGGAGAATTCCAAGCGCACATTGTCGAAGGCATGGCCCTGATAAATGCTCGGGACATTGAAGGTCACATGGCCCTCGACGCTCTTTTTCACCGGGCAGGAAAATACCTCGCCATCGGGGATGTTACGGTCCCCGCCGCAAGTCACGGAGCCGATATTTTTGATCGAGAAGCGCAGGTCGGTGCCGGGACCCTTGAGGTGAACCTTGTCAGTGCGGTCCATGAGTTCCTTGAGTGCCGCCATGCCGGGAGCCATGCGGCCGTAGTCGAGCGTGCAGACTTTGAAGTAAAAATCCTCGAACGCTGGCGTGCTCATCTGCGCCTGCTGGGCCATGGCAGCCGTCGGCCAGCGGAGGACGACCCACTTTGTTTTGTTGATGCGCCAGTCCATGACAGGGCGCATGGCTCCGGAAATGAGACGCATTTTTTCATCCGGCACATCGGACATCTCGGTGATGTTGTGGCTGCCGCGCACGGCGATGTAGGCCTGCATTTTTTTCATGCGGGCGAGTTCAATTGAGCGGGTCACCTCGAGCTGCCCGGCTTCCGCGCCGAGGGCCATTTCGCGGCTGATGCGGGCGTGGTGGTTTTGCACGAACGGCACGGCTCCGCAGGCACGGGTGGCGCGGATGAGTGCGATAGCGATTGACTCCGGCGCGTCGAAGATGTCGATGAGCACATTTTCGCCGGGTTGGAGTTTGGTGGAATGCCGCGTCAAGACATCGGCCAGTCGGTCACAGCGTGGATCGTGCATAGAAAAATCAGCGGGGGAATCGCGAGGACAGCTCGCCCAGGCGTTGCGCGGCGTAGGCCGAGAGGGCCGGGCGGAGGATGGGGAAGAGGAACTTCGACAGGTTGAAAAGAGTGCGGAAAAAGCCCTGCCATCCGGTGCGGACAGGTTCGGATTTTTCGGACTTCGCCCCCTTTTTTACAGAAATGCTTTTTGGGGCCTTGCGCGTCTTCGGACCGGCGAGGATATAGCCAAGCGCGGCGGCACTACCCAGCCAAGCGAGTGGACGGGTTTTCACCGAGCGCCGGATTTTCGAAACGATGTCGAGCTCCTCGGCGATGGAGGCTGTATCTCGCGCGATCGCCAACCGGCTGCGGCGGAGTTCTTCGAGGATTTCCTGTTTACTGGTCATGGCTCGGAGCTTTTGCGGAGGGATTCCAAATCGCGGGCCATCTCGCGGCGGGTTTCCTCAAAAATCGGGGTGCGGCTATGGACCTTCACATGACGGGCGCAGAGGTAGGCCAACAGGGCGTGCAGAACCGTGAATCCTCCCAGGATCCAAAGCCAGGAAATGCCCAGCACAAAGGCTGCAAAAAACGCCACGGCGAAGATGAGGAGGATGTAACCGAAGGCGGCAAAAAACAATGCCGCCAGCAGCATTACGAGCAGCCTAACGCCTAATGCCGCAGCTTCCCGCGACTCCTCGCCAGCGAGTGACCCCATGGCCTGCGCATAGCGGCCGAGCGAGCCCACGAGGCTCAGAAGCTCCACCATCAATCCTCGCGGAGCCCCAACCGTGGCTTTGGTGTCCAAAGTATGCTAGCGGCGGAGGAGCACTCCGAGAACGAAGCCCACGCCTGCGGCGATGGCTACGGCCTGAAGAGGATTCTCGCGGATGTAATGCTCGGCCTCCGTCTGGTAGCCGTGGGCGCGGTCGTAGGCGTCCGAGTAGAGCGAGTTGGCGCGGTCGCGGACATTGTCATAGGTCGCGCTGGCAGCTTCGCCGAGGTCTTTGGCGGCGGCACCGAGATGTTCGCGGCTGGTTTCGTATGCGGCTTTCGCCTCCTTTTTCGCAGTGTCACCCACATTGCGTCCGGCTTCGGTCGCTGCGTCGATGGCTTTTTTCGCGTGTTCGGTGCTACTTTCGAGTTTTTTGCTCACGATGTTGTTATCAGGTGTTTCGGACATGGTAATGGAATCCTTCAACCTCATCCTGCCATGGAATTGCCCCTTGGCAAGTGCCTATCGGGTGTTGATCATGCGGGGTCTATGACCCAAGTGACAGCCTTCGCTCCCGGCCGTGTTGAAATTCTCGGAAACCATACAGATTACAACGGCGGCGTTGTCCTTTCAGCCGCACTCCAGCTTGGTATCACGGCTACAGGTCGCCGTCTGGAGGATGGCGAAATCCGCTTCTCCAGCTCGGGCGTTCGCCATGAGGGAAAAATCCAGCGCGCCGCAGGCCTGAAAAAAACCGGTGAGTGGATTGACTATCCGCTGGGCGTCGCCCAGATGCTGGCCCGTGCGGGTGCCGAAGCCGGTGGATTCGAGGCATCCTATGAATCCACTCTTCCCTCCGGTGCTGGGCTTTCGAGTTCCGCTGCCTTGGAAGTGGCGACGGCGGTTCTTCTCACGCGCCTCTACCCCTTTCAAATTTCCCGCATGGACTTGGCGAAGCTCTGCCGCCGCGCGGAAAACGAATTCGTCGGTGTGAATTGCGGCCTCCTCGATCAGGCCTCCTCCGTTTTTGGAAAAAAGGACCACCTGGTGTATCTCGACTGCCGCAGCGAATCGGTGGATGCCGTGCCGTTTCCATCGCGCCTTGGCCTTCTCATCATCAACTCCGGCGTGAAACACGCGCTCACTGGCGGCGAATACAATGAGCGGCGCGAGCAGTGCTTTGAAGCCGCCCGATGCATGGGCGTTCACGCCTTGCGGGACGCCTCCAGCGCGCAACTCGAGGCTGCTGAAATGCCCGAATTGGCCAAACGCCGCGCCCGTCATGTTGTGGGGGAAAATGAACGCGTTCTTCTGGCGATCGATGCCCTGCGATTCGGTCGCGCCGAGGAGCTCGGTCCCCTCATGTCGGCTTCGCACCGCAGTTCGATTGAGAATTTTGAAAACAGCACGCCGGAGCTCGATTTGCTCGTGAATCTGGCCACTGCTCAACCGGGCTGTCTCGGTGCTCGCCTCACCGGCGGGGGATTCGGCGGGGCCATCGTTGCGCTGGTTGAGATCGGTGCTGCGGAATCTGTGCGAGTGGCGGTTGAGGCCGCCTACGCTGCGCAAACCACCCACAAAGCCACCGGCATCCTCTGCCGCGCGGGGGATGGCGCCCTTCCTGCTGAAGATTGAGCAAACGACCATGAACGATCCCGGACGCAAAACCATTACTCAACTCCGCAGCGAGTGCCGCGGCATTTCCCTCGCCGCGCGCTTGCGTGGGCAAGTCGATGAACTCATCAAAAAGGAATCCTCAAACGGGAAACCCTATTGGGAAATGAAGGTTCGGGACGCCGGCGATGTTCTCACCCTTCGGGCATGGTCAGACACGGATGCCTTCGCGGCCTGTCAGGAACTCGCTCGTGGCGAGTGCGTGGAGGTCGAGGGGGAATTTGCCGTCAATGGCGGTTTCGGCCTCGATGCCAGGCGCTGGAGGATGCGCGCGCTGAATCCTCAGGAGACGGCGGAACTTTTCGCCGGCGGCGAGGAGGAGACGGCTGCCTTGGGTAAGGACTTTGTGGATGTGCAGGAGCTTGTGCAAGCCATGCGGGATCCGCGTCTGCGCGGTCTCTGTGAATTGTTTCTCCAGGAATTCGGACCCCGCTTCCAGCGCGCCTCCGCCGCGCGGCACAATCACCACGCCCACCGGGGCGGTCTGCTCCGTCACACCGGTCAGATGATGCGCTCCGCCTCGGCCGTCTGCAGCGCCTATCCTGTCCTCAATCGCGATCTGCTGCTCGCCGGGGTTCTTTTTCACGACTGCGGGAAACTTTGGGAAATGTGTCCACCCGAGGCGGGGTTTGAAATCCCACGAGAGCTGCGCGGCGAGCTT
>CAXNGJ010000125.1:0-4766 GCA_964201895.1 Terrimicrobiaceae bacterium | reverse complement strand
GGGCGAGAACGCACTCCATCGAGGCGGAGATGAGAAACGGCTCGATACCCATGTCCATGAGACGGGTCACCGCGCCTGTCGAGTCATTCGTGTGGAGCGTGGTGAAGACCAAGTGACCTGTGAGCGACGCTTGGATCGCAATCTGGGCGGTCTCGGCATCACGCGTTTCGCCCACGAGAATGCGGTCGGGATCCTGACGCAAAAATGCGCGGAGAACGCGGGAGAATGTCAGCCCGACTGCGTCATTGATAGGCACCTGGATAATGCCATCAATCTCATATTCCACAGGATCTTCAGCGGTGAGGAGCTTGGAATCGATGGTATTGATCTTGCGCAGGCAGGAATAGAGCGTGGTGGTCTTTCCAGAACCGGTCGGGCCGGTCACGATGAAAATGCCGTTTGGCTTTTCAATCACCTCTAAAATATGCGCCATGATGTCCGGCGGCATGCCCAAGGTTTCGAGTTCGAGATTCACGCTGGAGCGGTCGAGCACACGAAGCACAACGCTCTCACCGAAGGCCGTCGGCAGCGTGGAGACACGCAGATCGACCTGTCGGCCATTGATCATGCGCTGAATGCGTCCATCCTGAGGTAAGCGGCGCTCGGCGATGTTGAGATTCGACATCACTTTCACACGCGAAATAACCGGCAGTGCCAACTTGAAGGGAGGCGGGTCAAGTTCGTAGAGGGCGCCATCCACCCGGTAGCGGATTTTAAATTCCGTCTCGAAAGGCTCGAAGTGGATATCACTTGCCCTTGCCGAAACAGCCTTTTCGATGATGAGATCCACATATTTGACCACCGGAGCGGCGTTAGCCTCTGCGGTGACTGCCTGAAGATTGAATTGCTCCTCGGGGCCCTCCTCAACCGTGATATCGCCACCGAGTTGGGCGAGGATATCCTGAATATTCGAATCCTCGGATCCATAATGCTCTCGGATGAGTTTGCGGACTTGGGGAGGAAACGAAACGACCTGCACAATTTCACGGCCAAGCGCGAACCGGATGTCTTCGAGCGGGTGTGAATTCAGAGGATCCGCAAGAGCGACAAAAATGGTGTTTTCGGATGCACCCACAGGCAGAACGCCATGCAAACGCGCGAGACCGGATGGGATCAGGCTGAGAGTGGAGGCATCCGGAGTGAATTCGCTCAAGCTGTGCGCCTCGGCGCCGATAGACTCGGCAAGGACAATCTCGAAGCCTGACTCATCGACAAGTTGAGATTCGATAAGAATCTCCTCAATCGCCCTGGAATCAGACGGAGCGGCTTGGATCAACGCCTCGGCTTGCTCGGGCGTGAGGTAACCCCGCTCCACAAAAATGTCGATGACTTGCTGGGAATCCATGTCGGTTAATCCAAATCCGCCATTGTTGAACTGATGACTTCGTCGGCGGTGGTCAGGCCGGCGAGCACCTTGCGTACTCCATCCTCACGGAGGGTTCTCATGCCCAACTCCCGGGCGCGTTGACGCAGAGCGATGGTGGACGCGTTATTGTTGACCATGTTCCTCACTTCGTCATCGACGAGGAACATTTCAAAAATACCCATTCGACCCTTGAATCCCTTGCCTCTGCACGCCTCGCAACCGACTGACCGCATGACCCGGGCCTGGGCGAGCATGCCGGGCTCGATCTGCAGGGCGCTCATTTCATATTCCGTCAACCCGCCGTGTTGCTTACAAGTCGGGCACAGTCTGCGAACAAGCCGCTGGGCGACCACGGCACGGACGGAACTTGAGACAAGAAACGGCTTCACTCCGATATCCACGAGACGCGCGATAGCACTCGGGGCATCGTTCGTATGCAGCGTCGAGAGCACCAAGTGGCCGGTAAGCGAGGCATTCACCGCGATGCTGGCCGTCTCGTTGTCACGAATCTCACCGATCATGATGATATTAGGCGCCTGACGCAGAATCGAGCGGAGCGCGGCCGGAAATGTCATGCCGATACTGGCATTGACTGGCACCTGGTTGATGCCGTTCATCTGGTATTCAACGGGGTCTTCCACTGTGATGAGCTTGCGGTCGGGCTTGTTCATGTAGTTCAAGCAACCGTAAAGGGTGGTCGTTTTTCCCGAGCCGGTGGGGCCCGTTACGAGAATAATGCCGTCAGGCAGGTTGATGCACTGCTCGAACTTGGCCTGGTCGTCGGAGAGAAACCCCAAGTCCGGCAGACCCAGCATAAGAGATGTCTTGTCGAGGATACGCATCACGACGCTCTCCCCGTGCACGGTTGGAATGGTGGAAACACGGAGATCGACGGATTTTTCACCAACCCGCACTTGGATGCGACCGTCCTGCGGGAGGCGCTTCTCGGCGATGCTCATCGTGCGGGACATGATTTTGAGACGGCTTATGATGGCTGCGTGAAGACGCTTCGGCGGAGATTGCATTTCCTGAAGCACGCCATCGATGCGGAAACGCAGACGCAGTTTGGTCTCGAGTGGCTCGATATGGATATCACTCGCCCGGCTCGAGTAGGCTTCCAGAAGCAGCATCGAGACGAGCTTTATAACCGGCGCGTCGCCCTCCACCGCACCGCCCTCTTCCTCATTACGAGCCGCATCGATCCCCTCGATCGCGCCCATGGATTTGAGAAGGTCTGCAGTGGCATCGGTTGCGTCCCCATGGAATTTGATGATCAGCTTGTGAATGGCATCTGGAGTGGCACAGACGAATTCCAATTCGCACCTCAACTTGTAGGTGAGGTCGTCCATCGTCTGCATGGCCATCGGGTCGGCGAGGGCAATGACAAGAACCCCGTCGCGAAGAGCGACCGGCACGGCGTGGTAGCGGCGGGCATCCTCCGCCGACATGCGTTCGACCAGATTGCGTTCGACATGCATATGTTCGAGATCCACGAACTCCATGCTGTTCTGGGCAGCCAGAGCGCGGCTCACATCCTCCTGAGTCACAACTCCGCCTTGGAGCAAGGTGTGCAGCAACCCGCCCCCGTCCATATTGGCGCGGGCGGCTTCGATCTGCGACTTGGTCAGCAGACCAAGATCGCGGAGAACTTCAACTGTGTATTCATCATTCTGGGACACGTAGGCGAGGAAATGAGGATGTCTATCTACGTCAGCAATACCCCCAAGTCAACAAATGGCGTCAGTTCAGGATCAACGCGAAAAAAACATCCACACCAGCACAAGGCCGAGAATGATGCGATAAACACCGAAGCCGATGAATGTGTGGGTCTGAACATAACGCAGAAGCCACTTCACGGCGATGAAGGAAACGATCGCGGAAACCACGGTCCCCAAAAAAAGCAGGCCCCAATGTTCAGTGGCTCCGCCATTGATGGCTTTGAGGATTTTGTAGGCTCCGGCGGCGAGGAGCGTCGGAATACCGATGAGGAAGGAAAACTCCGTGGCAACGACGCGGTTCAGTCCACAGAGCATGGCAAAAATGATTGTGGCCCCGGAACGCGAGGTGCCTGGAAATACCGCCGCGAGAATCTGGGCAAACGCCACCATGAATACAACCGGCCAAGTGATGCAGTCAGCCAGCGCGAGGCCGCGTAATTTTTTTTCGACGACAATGAATAAAATGCCCCCGACAATCAGCGCACCCGCGATGGGCAGGGTCGTCTCGGGCAGTTCAATTCCGAGTTTATCGAGAGTGAGACCGCCTACGACTGTGATGAGAAAGCCAGCAAGAATTTTGAAATTGAAAGCCAGACTCTGCGGACTCCGCCAGTCGGCCATCATCCGCAGGCGATCCTTGAAGAGCGGCAATACGGCGAGCACAGCGCCGCTCTGAATCACGACATTGAACAGATCACTCTGCCGGTAATCCAGCCACTCTTGGAAAATCAGCAAATGCCCCGTCGATGAAACCGGTATGAACTCGGTGGCACCCTCGACTATGCCGAGGATGACGATGATCAGCCATTCAGGAAGCGCCAAGCTATTGCCCCCCTTACACCGCGCTATCGCCGGTTTCCTCTGTGCGGATGCGCACGGCGTTCTCGATGGGGAGGATAAAAATTTTACCGTCGCCGATTTTTCCGGTCTTGGCGGCTGTGGTGATGGCCTGAACGGCCTTGGAGACCATGGCATCGCTCACGACGAGCTCAATTTTGACTTTGGGGAGAAAATCAACCGTGTATTCGCTGCCACGATAAATTTCGGTATGGCCTTTCTGACGGCCGAAACCTTTGACTTCGCTCACGGTCATCCCCTCGATGCCGACTTCGGCGAGAGCTTCCTTGACGTCCTCCATTTTGAAGGGCTTGATGATGGCTTCGATTTTTTTCATGTTGCTTGGAAAAAAACAGAAGCGATCTTGACTGGCAAGCATCAAGACCATGGAGAACCTTTGAGAAAATGAAACCCCTACAGTGGCGGCGCACCAGACTTGGCCGGTATCTGCGCCACCTGCCGCGCGCAAAGCACATTCGCGGCACATGGATCCACCGCATTTTCGGAGATCGCCTCTTTGCCAATGAGCTTTGGCATCCCACAGGGCAAAAATTTGCCACCGGCATGGCCATTGGGGCCTTCTTCGCACTCATGCCGCTGCCAGTCCAGATGATCGCGGCCGCGCTGGCCGCGTTTTTCCTAAGGGCAAACATCCCATCCGCCATCGCGGGCACATGGATCAGCAATCCCTTCACTTTTCCATTCTGCGTTTATTTTCAATACCGCTTGGGATGTTTCCTGACCGGCCGCGAGCCGATGCATTTCAAAGACCCCGACCTTCTTGCATCTCTCTCCGGCGCTCCCATGCCGTTTCTTGTCGGTATCATTCCCGCAGGACTGCTTTT
>CAXNGJ010000124.1:0-4801 GCA_964201895.1 Terrimicrobiaceae bacterium | reverse complement strand
GACCAAAAATTTGGACGATCGTCCAAATTTTTGGTCTGCGGCTGAAAGTTCTTCGTGGCGGATCAGCGGCTGAGGGTGAAGTTTACGGGAACATCCACCGTTCCTGTCATGGCCACACCGCCCACTGTGCGGGGTTGGAATCTCCAGTTTTTGACCGTTCGCAGCGCAGCTTGGTCCAATACGCCGTAGCCGGAGCTTTTTTCGAGGGCGACACGGAGTGGCAAGCCATCGGCGGAGACTTCCACGCGCACGGTGACACGGTCTTCCCATCCAGCGCGCCTCGCTGTCTCTGGATAGGCAGGCGGAGTATTGTGGATCACCACGGGTTGCGGAACATTGGCCGTCTTTGCCGCCGCCACGGGTTTCGGGCGTTGCGTGGCGGGCTTTTTTTCGACCCTCTTGGGTTCTGGAGTTGGCTGGGGAGCGGCAACTTCTTCGCTCTGGTTGGTTGTGAGAATTTCTTCAGTTTTGGGAGGCGCTGGTTCCTCCGGCAGGGGCTCCGGCGTTGGTGCAGGCTCGGAGATTGGCTCCAGCAGCGGAGGGGCTTCCTCAATGAGAAAAACTTCCGTTGTCTCTCCGCTTGCAAATTCGACCTTTTGCGGCCCCGAATGCACGAGGAAATTTCTCACGAGCACAAAATGCGCAAGCGCCGAAATGCCCAGCAGCACAGGGAAAAGCCATGCCCGAAATCCCCAAGCCGCATTCATTTCTTTGCCTTTCACTCTGAGCTCTCGGTGTCCTCTGTGGTCAAAACATCAAGGTCTGCTCGCTTCGAGAGGCTCGTGAACGAGTTGAAACTGCTGCCCTCCGGCGGCTCGTGCCCGGCTCATGAGTTGAAGAAAAATTCCGTAGTCCACCGACTTGTCGCCCCGGAAATGCACGACGCTTGTCGCATTTTTCTGGAGTTCGATTTTCAGCAGATTCTCGAAGTCACCGTCAGCAATAACCGTTTCGGAGATGGAAATCCGGCCTTCTCCGTCGAGGGATACAATGACCTTCGCCGAATCTGAACTCTCCTTGGAAGAAGCCTGTGGCAGCGTGAGCGGGATCGATGGGGGCATAAAGCTCGATGTGAGCATGAAAAAAATCAGCAGCAAAAATACGACATCGATCAACGGTGCCATATCGATCGAGAGCGTGGGGCGTTTGGGACGGCTGAACATGGCAAGTCAGGCTACGGAGTTCAGGTCGCGGGCCGCTTCCGTTCTAAGCGGCATGGTTTTTCCACTCACCGCGCAAACCGATGAACAAGTTGGCTGCAGGGCATCGTCTAGGGCGGTGACGGCCAGTTCCATGCGGCGTGCGATTTTGTCCGCGTGACTCTCATACGCATGGTAGGCGGCCATGCACGGGATTGCCACCACGAGCCCGAAGACTGTCGTGAGAAGGGCTTCCCAGATGCCGCCGGCAAGGTCCGAGGGTTTCGGGGCACCGGCAAGAGTTTCGATACTCGCGAATGCCACCACCATACCCAGCACCGTTCCTAGCAACCCGACCAGAGGTGAAAGGTGCGCGATCGAGGCCAGGACTCGCAGGCGCTTTTCCACGGATTCCAGCACGAGGCTTCCCTCCCTCTTCACATTGTCCAGACGAACCTTTGCGGGCCGCTCCAGGTTTTCCAAATAAACCTGCACCACCCGCGCTACCGGATGCCGACTCGCACGCGCCATCTGCAGGGCCTTGTCACTGTGCCCTGCGCTCAACTGCTCCAGCACGCGATCAAGCCAACGATCCGGTCCGAAGCCATACGAGAGATAAACCACCGCACGCTCGGCAATCACGGCCGCACCCACCACCGAAAAGGCCAGTAGCACCCACATCAGCTCCCCGCCTCGAATGAAATAGTCCATCAGTGTTTCCATGGCGCCCGTTTTAAGCATAAGAAACTAGAGTCGTCATGTCGAAAATGAGACGCAGTCTCAAAATAACTTGCTACTGAGACTCTGTCTCACTAAATGTCCACGCCGATATGCAAAAAAACCATCTCATGAATCGGAAGTTTGGAGCCGCGATCTGGATTGCGGCATCGACCATCGGGACGCTCTTCTCGCAAGGTACAGTGCAACAAATGGAGGAGGTGCAAGTGCGCGCCGACTATGACCGCGAGGTCAACGGCGCCTTTTTGCCGGATGTCGATGGCACAAAAATCCACGCGGGAAAAAAAACCTCGAATATCGATTTGGAGCAGATTCCAGACATCAGCATGGACAACTACCGGCAGGTCATTTCCAAAACGCCGGGTCTCGTTCTCGCCGAGGAAAACACGCCGCTACTGAGCATCGGATATCGCGGTTACGATCCGCACCGGACGCAGTTTTTTCAAGTCTTGGAGGATGGCATTCCGATCCATGCGGACATGGTGGGATATCCCGAGGCCTACTACACGCCGCCGCTTGATGCCGTTGAAAGCGTGGAAGTGGTCCGTGGCGGAGCGGCGCTCATGTATGGTCCGCAGCCCGCCGGTGCGATCAATTTTGTCATGAAAAAACCGCCGCTGGACACGCCATTCACTCTCGAGTCCACAAACATTCTCGGCAGTTTCGACATGTATTCGAATTTCACCTCCTTCGGCGGCACGCTCGGGAAATTCGGCTACTACGGCTACTATGATCACCAGCAAACAAACGGCTTCCGCGATGCGAACAGCGACTTTTTTCTGAACGCCTGGGGAGGCACATTCGCTCTCGATGCCACAGGCCCCGTGCGCTGGTATTTGAATGCCACGGCGTACGACGAAACCCATGGCGAACCCGGAGGCCTCACGCTGGAAAGTGGTCCCAACGCTGTCAACTATGACACCAACCGCGACGGTACCTCGCGCTTCTTTGACCGCATGCGGGTGAGCCGCTACGCCGTTTCGGTCATCAATGAGTGGGACATTTCTGATCGCACGCTCTTCACCTTCCGCACATGGTTCGACTATTACCTGCGCTTCAGCCGCCGTCAGAACGGTGGCGGCTTCGGCACGCTGCCCACCGGCCTGAAAGCCCAGACCAATCAGCTCGAGAACCAGCAATTCTACACCTACGGCGCAGAGCCGCGCTTGAGCCATAATTGGGACTGGCTTGGAAACACCCACACACTCGCCGGTGGCATGATGTTCTACTACGATTGGTCACCGCGCGTGGATCAGACCGGCAACTCGCCCACGGCGATGAGCGGCAACACGGTGAACCAAAGCAACCGCGAGAGCGTTTACTACAGCCTCTTCGCCGAGAATCTCTTTCAGTTCGGCAGCTTCTCGATCACTCCCGGATTCCGTCTCGAGAACATCTGGCAAAGCGTGCGCGAGTTGGTGAACAAATCCTCCTTCCAGACCGGCAAGCCGCTCCAAGACGAAATGATTTACAATTTCGCCCCGCTCTTCGGACTCGGCCTCGAATACGACTTCACGCCCGAGGTGGCTGTTTACGCCAATGTCTCGCAGGCCTACCGTCCGCCGATCTTCACGCAGGCCGTCCCGACCTCGCCGAATGTTGCCGTTGTCGGCAATCTACAAGAGAGCAACATCGTGAACTATGAAATCGGCTTCCAAGGCGAACCCGTCGATTGGATCACATGGGACACGAGTGTTTTCCTCATCGACAACTCCGACCAGATCGGTTCCCGCGCTGTGAATGATGGCCAGATCACGACCGTTATCGAAAATTCCGGCCGATCCATTGTCTATGGATGGGACATCTACACGGAAGTCGACTTTGTGGGCGCCGCCAATGCCGTCTGGAATAAAGACGACGGCAAGGGCTGGGTGGACCGCTATGGCTCGATTTCAGCCTATACCGCGCTCACCCTCCAAAATGGACAATTCATCAACGGCCCGAACGATGGAAAAACTCCGCAGTATCTCTCCGACTACATCTTCCGCCTCGGCCTCACTTACAACTGGCGCGACCGCATCAAAGCCGCCTTCATGGGCAATTTCATGGGCTCCACCTATGCCGCCGACAACAACCCTGCGAGCCGTTTCATCCCAGCCTACAATGTCTGGGACCTCACCGTCGAAGCCAAGGTCTACAAAGACACCGTGAGCGTCATCGCCGGAGTGAACAATGTCTTCAATAAAGACTATTACGCCCGCATCCGCGCCGACGGCATTGACCCCGCCGCTCCTCGCAATTGGTATGCCGGCGTGAAAGTGGAGTTCTAAAAGCCGGAATCGATTTGGGACAGAATCAACAGAATGGAAAAAATTCCCCTCTGTGCTCTAAATGTCTTCTGTGGCGAATTGAAATTCATAAAACGCCACCGATCGCTTCACCTCGCTCATGAAAATCATCCGCTACACCGACAAAGAAAATGCCATTCACTACGCCATACAGCACGCTGATGGTCGCGCAGAGCGTCTCGGGGGTTGTATCTATGAAAATCCTAAGCCCAGCGGAGAGTCGGCGGATGTCGCCAAACTGCTCGCTCCTGTCGATCCCAAGACGATTTTTTGCATAGGCCTCAACTACCGCCGCCATGCTGAAGAAACCGGCTCGCGGATTCCCGGCCATCCTGTGCTTTTCATGAAGTCACCCGGCGCATTGCAGCATCCAGGCGACCCCATCGAGATTCCCACGGCCCTCGCCAGCCACCAGGTCGACTACGAATGCGAGCTCGCCATCGTCATTGGGAAAAAATGCAAGAACGCCACACGAGCCAACGCTCTCGATTTCGTGCTCGGCTATACCTGTGCGAATGATGTGAGTGCCCGCGATTGGCAGAAGGATTTCGGCGGCAGCCAATGGTGTCGTGGGAAAACCTTCGACACCTTCGCGCCGCTCGGGCCTTGCCTGGTGACGCCGGATGAAATTCCAAA
>CAXNGJ010000123.1:0-4814 GCA_964201895.1 Terrimicrobiaceae bacterium | reverse complement strand
AGACTTTGGCATCCAATCCGGCGAATGAAAAATGTTCGGGTGCGAGGAAGGCGTTGGCTCCACGCTGATGGAAAAATGTGCGGCGTCCGGTGGATTGCACGGTCATGACATCGGTGTAGGAGGTGGGTGCCGTTGCGTGTGGGAGAATGTGGGTACGATCGACTCCGTTCGCATCGCATTGTGCGTGAATCCAGTCCCCATAGGCATCCGCGCCGATTAGGCCGATGCCTGCGAGCGGAAAAGGGGCGCCCAAGCGGGCGAGGTCGAGGAGGACATTGAAGGGGGCGCCGCCGTTGCCGGTCGTTTCAGTCAGGATGTTGGCGAGCGCGTCCTGTTGCGGATAGGTGTCGATGAATTTCAGTTTGTCGACAATCCAGTTGCCGCCGGAGAGGATTCCTTTGCGGGCGCTCATGCGGTTTTGTCGCTCAGAAGGCGGAGAATGGCAGGTTCGTCCTCATCGAGGTTTGGGTAACGGCCGATGTCGGAGTTCACAAAAAAGTTGTCGTTCAGATCGTCATTCGCTGTCGAGACCTCACCAATGATGCACTCGTCGCTGAGGGGATAAAAGGCATGGTAAACTCCCGGCACAAGAGTTACTCGGGAGCCCGCAGGAAGCTCGATGATCTGGCCTGATTTTACCGTCACGGGTTCGTGGTCGATCGGCATGGAGAATTCCCGCTCCCCGCTCTCATTGGGAACACCTGCCCAGACCTGAACGGCGAGGCGACCCCAGCGGCAGATGATGTCTTCCTTTTTTTTGCGGTGGCAGTGAGCCGGTGTGGTCATGCCTTTCTGCGCATACATGAGTTTTTCGCAGTATTCCGGCTCCTCCGCGAGATTCACCAAAACGAGTCCGAAATTCCGCCAATCCGCGAGACCGAAATCAGTCACATCCCAGCGCGGGCGGGGCGGTAGGGCCCATTCGTGGGCTGTAAAACAGGATTGAGCGGAGCGGATGAGGGCGTTGATTTCACTGCGTTTCATAGGGGGATTTACAGACTAACGGAGCTTTTGGTTTCTTGGGATTTTAGCGCGGCCTCAAAGAGTTCGTGGCTGCGAACGGCTTCCTCGGGAGTCACGCACCCGAAGCGGCCATCCAGCTTGCCTGCGCGTTCGGCAATGTAGGCCGCCCACATTTGCAGGAAGCAATCCGGGAAGCCGGGTTCGAAGATGCCTCCGGTGATGGTCGGGAACGGGCCGTTGAAACCGAGGTCGGTCTTTTGCCAGAGTTGTTCCTTGCCTCGCTGGAAAGTCCAGAGCGTCTTAGGCTCCTTGGTGCTGAATTTCACGCCACCATCGGTGCCGAGGACTTCAATGAACCATGTGTTCGTCTCACTCGGGGCGAGGCGTTTCATTTCGAAACGGACAGGGACTTCGTTGCCGTCGATTTCCACTTCGGTGTGCAGCATCGCATTGTCCCAGGTGTCGCAGGTGGCCATGCCGCCTTTGCCATCCGGACGCTCGTGGTAGATTTTTTGCAGCTGGGCATAGACGCGCTTGGGATTCCAGCCGAGGCGGAACGGCACATGAACGGCGTGCATGCCAAGGTCGCCCATCACTCCGATCGCACCGCAGGTTTTGACCTGGCGCTTCCAGTTGGCGGGCTTGGTGGGATCGAGGTCGCTGCTGTGGTGGAATCCCGAGTGAATTTCCAAAACCTTTCCCAGCTTGCCTTCGCGGGCGATTTGATAAGCCCGCTGCGCGCCTGGCAGGAAGGGAAACTCCGAGCTGCAACGCACAAATTGACCGCTGGATTTCGCCGCATCCGCAATCGCGCGGGCGGCTTTCAGGTCGATACCAAACGGCTTCTCGGCGAGTAGGTCTTTTCCAGCTTTGAGCACATCGAGATAAATCGTCTCGTGCATGTTGTGCGGCACGGCGACATAGACGACATCGACATCTGGGCTGGCCAGTAGTTCGTGATAGTCGGCGGTGAGAAGCTTCACCGAAGGAATCCGGCGGAACCACTCGCGTTGTTTCTCCGCCAGATCGCACACGGCGGTGAGTTCCGCGTGGACAGGAAAATTCTCCAAAACAAACCAGCGTGAAAGCGCGCTGGCGACCTCTCGGCCCATGAGGCCGCCGCCAATGATTCCGATGCGAGTCGTGTTGCTCATGTTTACTTAAGAAATTTTGCGGCTTCGGTTGCTGTTGCTCCGTCGTGAACGATAGCCATCAGCGCGGCCACCATGCCGGCTGGGTTCTGGTGCTGAACCACATTGCGGCCATATACGATGCCAGAAACTCCCTGTTGAATGAGTGCCTCGGTGCGGGCCAAAATCTCTGCATCCGGCGCCTTACCGCCTCCGCGAACCAGAACAGGAATGCCTCCAGCGGCTTCGACGACTTTGTGATAGATCGAAACATCGTCGGTCGGATCGGCCTTGATGACATCCGCTCCAAGTTCCACCGCCTGCCGGACGAGGTGTTGGATTTTGACGAGATCGCCATCCACCATGTAGCCACCCGCCTCGCTGTTCGGGCGGAAGACGAGTGGTTCGACCATCATGGGCATGCCATAGTGGTCGCTCTCGAGTTTGAGCGCGCAGATGTTTTCAATGCACTGGTTCGTGACTCCCGGCGCTCCCGGAATCTGAAAAAGATTCACGCACATGCAGGCGGCATCGAGTCGAACAGCTTGAAGACTCGGTTCCTCGATCATCGCGCTCAGCGCCTCGACGGGCAACTCGCGGCCATAAACATTTGCCACATCCGTGCGGAGAACGAGCGAAGGCTTCTGACGCCCGGGGATTTTTTGCAAATGGCGGGCCTGGCCAGTGGTGAGCTGAACCGCATCCGGTGCGGCTTTCACAACGGTTTCCACCGCCTTCGCCATGTCCTCGATTCCTGTCAGAAAGCCCGGTTGGTTGAAAAAGCCGTGGTCGATGGCGACATCAAAGCAACGACCGGATTTGGAGTTGAAGAGACGGTTGAGGCGGTAGGTTTTCATAAGTAAGAATGAGCGGAAATGATCATATGCCATCAAATCGATCAATCTGTCAAACTTGTTTTGTCACCTTGCTCGGTCGGCGCTTCCCTCTATGTCGGATTTATTTGCCACTTGAAACCTTCCATGGAGGTGCTGGGGCGCGGAGAAAAAAGAGGCGGGGAACGCCTGGCCCGACCTTGAAAGACGCTCCCCGCGAGTTCGAAGAAAATTTCCGCTGTTTCTTCAGTTGGAACATTGTCGATTCGGCCCATTCCGCTTCTGGTTTCGGAGGGAAGCGAAATATTTTCAAAAAAACACTTGAGTGAGATCGTGCCCTTGCTGAAAGTTGCTTGTAAGCAAGCTTCCGACCCCAATGAAACTCCCAGTGATGTTTCGACTGTTCATGAGCGCCGTGATCGCTTCGGTGGCTCCCAGTAGCTTGGCACAGGTGACTACCATCAACGGGAATGAATTGGATGCACTTGCAAGGGAGACAGGCAGGCCAGCAGATGGGATTGGTGAAGCCGTGGGCGATCAACCTAAGGACTCTCTCCGTGCGGGGACTCATGGCGATGCCTCACCGAGCAATGTAAACAATCCCATTGCCCACGGAAGCAACGGTATGCATTCCCAAGGTTACGACTTTATCTCTGCACTCAAGAAATGATAGCCATTAATCACATGGCAGAGTATACCCACGGGACATTGGGAATGAAAAAAGTGCCATTTTACGGAAGGGTTCAGGAGGAGTTACGAAGGGAAATCGAGGAGGACAATTCGCATGGCGATCGCCTTCCATCGGAACGCGCTTTAATGGAGCGTTTGGGGGTTTCTCAGCCAACAATTCGGCGGGCTTTGAGTGGTCTGGTTGAATCAGGAAGGTTGCGCCGTTATGTAGGAAGAGGCACCTTTGTGCAAAAGTTCGCCCGTTTTCGCACCACCGGTTTGGTCCTTCCTCTTTATGCGTCAGCTTTGAATGCGGAGGAGTTGAAAAGCTACGCGCAGGCTTCGGAAAGCTTCGAGTGCGGTCTGCGCGTCCACCACCTTCACAAAGACGAATCCGCTCAATCCTTGGTGGCTCGGCTGGCGGCATCGCCCGAACACGAGCGGCTCATTCTCCACGGCCTTGCATCAGATCAAGTTCGGCCTCTTTATGATGAATTGGAAGCTCAAGGCTACCGAACGATTTCTGCTGTTCCCCTGCATGAGGGCTATCCCGGGAGCTCGTTGTTTGTCGATCCCCGCGCCACGGTGCGACTGTGTTTGGAGCATTTAATCGAATTGGGGCACCGACAGATTGGCGTGCTCGCAAATGAACCGATCGAGTTGGGGGCCATTCACCCGCGGAGCGATTACCTGAAATCGGAAGCTGCAGACATGGGGGTGGAACTGCGATGGGTTGAATGCCACACTCCAAACTGGTCGAATTCGTTTGAATCCGCCCTTCAGCACATGCCTGAAGTCCTCGCCTTGAGTCCGCGCGTCACGGCTTTGATTCCTATCTCAGGAGTAGGAGCATGGGCAGCCCTGCGATATGCCGCTACCCATGGCGTGAGCATCCCTCGCGATCTTTCGGTGATCGCTCTCGATGAGCTTCCTGGCAATGCCCTGATCTACCCCGCCTTGACCACGATCAAAAAGGATTCAGAACATGCTGCTCGAAGAACCTTGGAGATTCTTTGGGCTGATGATGCACAGCCCGTGCAAGAATTGCTCTCCCCAACCATCGCCCTGCGCGAAAGCACGGCGCCACCGAACAAAAAAAGCTAAAAACCCCACATAAACCCATGAATATACCCTCCATCATCCTATCGACCCTTTTAATAGTGGTCGCAACGCAACCGCTCTCTGCCGGACTGACGATCCAAGCATCAAAAATCTAATC
>CAXNGJ010000122.1:0-4831 GCA_964201895.1 Terrimicrobiaceae bacterium | reverse complement strand
AGGGTAGCGGTAGTGGCCAGCGCAAAAAGAAAAACCAAGATCGCCCTTTTGAGTCTGGTGCGGGCTCTGGTAGTAATGGCAGTCATCATGATTGCGTTTTTAGAAGGAACACTCGCCGAGTCTCTCCCCACACAGATCGTCGTCAATGTCCATGGTGTCGGGTATCAAGTGATGATTCCCATATCAAGTTTCGAGCGGTTGCCGCCGCCGGGCTCGGCGGTGAAGATCCTCACGCATCTTGCCGTCCGCGAGGATGCGCACGTGCTCTATGGATTTTGCACCGCTGGTGAGCGTGACCTTTTTCGCCTGCTTCTTCACCATGTGACCGGCGTCGGGCCCAAGATCGCGCTCGCGGTGCTGAGTGGTCTCTCGGTGGAAATGTTCAAATCTGCAGTGGTGGCGGGGGATACCGGAACGATCTCGAAGATCAGCGGGGTGGGCAAAAAAACCGCTGAGCGAATTGTGCTCGAGCTGAAAGACAAGGTCGGCGTCGCCGCCGAGTGGGAGGCCTCCAGCGCGAAGAACGCCCCGAGTCAGGAGGATGTCCGCTTGCATGATGCCGTGCTGGCTTTGATTTCCTTGGGCTACAAACAGGTCGAAGCCCACAAGGCGATTCGCGCTGTGATGAAGACGGGGGATGAAATGCCGACCTCCGAGGAGTTGATCCGCCAGGCGCTGAAAATCCTCTCATGAGTCCGCTCGAATCGGCCCGTGCCGTCCGCGCCGCCATGCCCGAGGGCGGTCTCTTCCATGAAAAGGAATGGCGCATAGCACCAACCCCCTTTGCTCTGCCGGACGGACTCGCGCCGGAACTCGAGAAGCTCGGTTACCGGCTCATGCTTTTCCTGCGAGCCTGCGACCAGCTTTACCGCCAGAGTGTCAAAGGCCGTCAGCCCGTGTGGGTCGCCGATCTCCTCGATGCGGGCAAGCCGACGGAACTCGTGGACTTCCAGCGCGAATGCGGGCTCGCGGGTGAAATTCCCCGCGTCATTCGGCCGGACTTGGTTCTTACCGAAGACGGCTTCACGATCGCCGAGATCGATAGCGTTCCCGGCGGGATCGGCCTCACGGCCTGGCTCAACAAAACCTACGCAGGGCTGGGATTTGATGTCCTGGGCGGGGCGGATGGCATGCTGCGCGGATTCTCGGAGATCCTGCCCGGGGGTGACATCGTCGTCTCGGAGGAGGCGGCTACCTACAGGCCGGAAATGGAATGGCTCGCCGGCGAGTTGAATGCTACCTCGCCGCATTGGCGCGTTGTGGATGGCTCAGCAAGGGATGACTGGCAGCAGCGGATTTATCGTTTTTTTGAACTCTTTGATTTGGCCAACGTGCCTGCGTCGCCTGGCATCATGGACGGCGTTCGTGCCCGCTCGATCCAAGTCACACCTCCTTTCAAGCCCGCTTTGGAAGAGAAGCTGTGGTTCGCCCTTTTCTGGATGAAGCCGCTTGAGGACTTCTGGCGCCGTGAACTCAGCGAGCGCGCTTTTTTAGCACTACAAAAAGTGATCCCCTACACATGGCTGGTCGATCCGGCGCCACTGCCGCGTCACGCGGTTCTTCCGAGGCTCGAGGCGTATTCGTGGGACGAGGTCGCGAAGTTCAGCCAGAAGCGTCGGAATTTTATTTTGAAAGTGAGTGGATTTTCCGAACAGGCTTGGGGGTCGCGCGGTGTGGTTGTCGCAAGCGACCTGCCGCAGAAGGAATGGCAGGACGAGTTGGAATACGCCTTGGCGGCTTTTCCCTCGCAGCCTCACATCCTGCAGGTTTTTCATACGGGGAGGCTCTTCGATGCCGAATACTGGCTTCCTGAAAACGCCGACCTGCAGAGGATGCGTGGACGGGTGCGCCTGTGTCCGTATTTCTTCGTTGGCGAAAAAACAACGCAACTCGGCGGCGCGCTGGCCACCATCTGCCCCGGCGACAAAAAGCTCCTGCACGGAATGCGCGACGCCATTTTGGCACCTGTCGCGTGAAGGATTTCAGGGCTTCAGCCGGCGTGAAAGGTCGCGCAGGGCGCGGGCGAGCGAGGGATCGCTGATTCTCAAAAGCGCGCGGTAAACCGGCAGCACAACGCGGCGGCGGACGAACCGCTCGGGCCAGTGCGGCAGGAGCGTTGCGACACGAAGCGGGAAGAGTTGCAGCGTGCGGCCATCCTCTGTTGGGCACTGTGTGCGGAATCCCCGATCAATCGTCCCTATGGCCCCCGCTTCCTCTGCTGCTTCCATGAGGGCGACTTCCTCCAGCGACATCCCTGATTCCAGGTGTCCCTTGGGAATCAACCAGCGGGCACCCGAGGAGCTGGTAATGAGAACAATGTGGAGCACGCCTTTTTTAAAAAGAAACGGGACCGCGCCGGCTTGGACATCCGGGTTGTCTGATGTTGGAACCCCGTGAAGGGCGATCTGTCGGAGGGAGTCGGCGGCTGAAAGTTCTCGTCCGAGGAACGAGGGTTTGCGGAAACTCCGTGCGTCGGCGGCGGTGCCGAAGCGGATGCGCGCTGTGACAAGCGGAGCGTGGGTGTCCTGAAAGACATCAATTTCGATATTAGACGAGCCGTGGGGGAGTTGCTGGCGGATCACCTCGACGCGGTGCGTTTCCGCCTCTTTCCAAAGCTCCTCGAAGGCCGTCTGTGTGACGGGGACGGCTTCAGGGAGGCTGCCGTTTTCCGGGTGGTTGAGAACCGAGACGCCGCACTGGCGCCCAGTTTGCACGATCCACACCTCCCGCGTTCGCTCTTGGGAAAGGCATCCCATTCTCACACGGCACGAGGGGATCGCCTTGAGCGAGGGCAGTGGACCCTCGACGAGAAAAAGGCGTTCCGATTTGCGTGCTGTCATGGTCAGGAATTGGGTGTTCAAATGATGGCTGGGCCGAAGGGAGTCAAGTCCGCCCTTGCTCTATTTTTCTCCGTTCGGCGCGAGGGATGCCGCCCGGCGGGCATTGGCGCCGCGCGAGAAGGCTTCGAGCGAAGCGCAGAGCTTTTCGCGGAGGGCGGCATGTTCGTGGTGGAGGCTTCCGATGAGCCCGCCGAGGGAGAGTGCCAGGCGGGTGTCGCCGGATTCCAAATGCCGCCCGGCGTGTTGCAGGAGGTAATCCTGCTGCAGTGATGTGTCGTTGTAGCGGCCGAGACGGTTTTGGAGTTTCGACAACCCGGAGGCGAGGAGATCTACCGAGTCCGGCGCGAAGAGTTGGCCGAAACACTCCAGCAGGTAGCGCATTTTTTTGCAGTCGATGCGAATCGAGTGGATCATCGAGTCCGGAGTTTCGGAAGTGATCGATTTGCTGGTTTTGCGAATGCGGCGGAAGCGTTTGTAAATCCGCTCGCCAGCGACCTCCAGAATTGGACGCGCGGAGTTCGGGGACGGCTCGATCGAATGCGAGGAGGCCCACGCATCCTGGAGGGTCGCGATTTGGTTTTTGTAGGAGGCGGAACTCAAGAAATCGGCAACTTGCGCGGCCTCGACCTCGCGCTCGGTCCGGAGTGCGTTGAAGAAGGATTCCAGACCCCCGCGAAGCTCCTCCGGGAGCATGTTTTCAAGACGACGGCGTGAGAGAAGATAAACATCGAAATCCCGAAGGGCGTTTGTTCTGCGGCAGAGGTCGCCGATTTGTTTCTTCCATGCTTCGGTGAGGTGCTCGGGGAAAACGCCTTTCATCTGACCAGTCACCGAGCGGAGTTTGTGCAGAGAGACGCGGTAGTCGTGGAGAAATTCCGTGTCGATGTCCTTGATGATGCCTTCCTCGTTCCTGCGGGCGATGGAGAGCAGACTGCTGAAGATTTCCAGTAGGACGGTGCGTGCGTGCGTCTCGGGAGCGAAGGTGAGCCGCAGTTTCAGCGAGTAGGGCGCGGGGCGCACTCGGCAGAGTTTGTAGGCTTCCTGGACAAGATTCTCGTGGCTCGGACGGCACCCGGTGGCCATCAAGGCCTGAACAAGCGTTCCCATGTCGAATTTCACGCCTGCAACAGGAAGGACTTCGACCAGAGTTGTCCGAACTTTTCGCGATCTTGTGGTCGCAATCCGGCACACCGCAAGGCGGAAGACAATCCGGCGCGATACATCATGGGCCTCGAAAAAATCCCGCTGCAAATGCACCGAAGCCGTCTTCCTCAGCGCACGGATATCCGTCAAGTCGCCCAGTGGCGCGCGCAGCGGTCCCTCCGGAAAATCCTCCGCGAATTTTGGGGTTTGCGGGGTATCGGCTGATCGAAACAATTCGTCACCCGCTTGGAGCGTCCATCCATTTTCGTTCGCCAGAATGGCGTTGCCGAACCAGAGGCTCCAAACATGGGTGTCGTAAAAATCGCACGGGCGGGATTCGGATTCGATCCTCCTGACGCTCAGGCCCGGGAAGGTGCGGGGTTTGATTTCAAAGGAGCCCTTGCAAACAAAGTGATGCACAGCGGAGGCATCCGGCGCGGATTCGTCGGGAGCTATGTGGAATGGATTTTCCGGTTTCAACAAAACGAAATCAAATGTCGCGGGTTGGATTTTGCAATGGGGGTGAAGTGCTCTCCAGGCGATCAGTAAACCTCCGGAACCCACATTTCCATGGGAACATCGTGCCGGTGGTAATCGGGATGGTGGATTCGTGCGGGCAGAGTGATCGGGGCGTGTGGGACTCCCTCGTAGGGGACTTGGCTGAGAAGGTGCGCGATACAGTTCAAGCGGGCCTTCTTTTTATCCACCGCATGGACGACCCGCCTCGGAGCCTCCGGGATGCTCGTGCGCTCGAGCATGACCTCTTTGGCTTTGGTATAGTCCTCCCAGCGGGTGCGCGATTCGAGGTCCATCGGGCTGAGTTTCCACTGCTTCAGGGGATCCTGGAT
>CAXNGJ010000121.1:0-4870 GCA_964201895.1 Terrimicrobiaceae bacterium | reverse complement strand
ATCGAGCGCAGCGAATACACCATTTTTTTCGCGCAGAGAAACAAGCGGAGCGGTTTCTAGGTGATGTTTGCGCAAAAGGACCGCTACCTGCGAGAGGTCCACGGTGGCTTCTGGTGTCGAGGCCATTTTGGCGAGAACAAGAAACGCGTCTGGATTTTGGCCAATATCTTTGAGGTTTTCTGTGATGATGCTTTGTTGCCAAGGTGAGAGGGCGGGATTTCCTAGAAAGCCGTCGATCGCTCCATAGCTTGCTCCCATGGCAGCTAAAGCGGCGCGGTTTTTAACCCTCATCTCTTCGGGACTCGATTCGATAAGGGTTCGTTGGAGGGTTTGATTCACGTTCACCACGGAGATGGCTGTTCCCACCCCGCCGCTCACTACCAGACCGGAGAGATTAACGACCAATGCTCCCCCTGCCATGGCGCGAGCTGTGGCGTCCAGCTTGCTTTGTAAAATAGCGTCTTGCGTGTAGGGGCTCACGCCGAGTTGCAGCGCGAGTTCGGCTTTTTTACGGGATACGCCGAGAGCGGTCTCCACACCGGAGCGCGGATTGCCTTTTCCTTCGGCAGTGTTTTTGACTGCCGTGGCAACGCGGCCCAAAAAGCGGGAGGCGCCTTGTGGGAGGCGCTGCGCGGTGCCGAGAGGATCCTTCACGGCATCCTTGACACTTTCGACCTTTTCGGCTCCCGCCTTCACGAGTGCTTTTCCAAATTCTTCGGATTTATCAATCTGGTCGAGTGCCGCAATGGCTTTGATCTCGCTGGCGCGAATCACAAGCCTTTGCCTGCCAGTGACGCGTTCGCTGCCACCCGGGCCTTGCAGGATAAAGGTCACGTGCTGGCCATCCGGTTGCGCCAAGGGCGCCACGCTGTAAAGCACGCTTGAGAGCAAGGAGGTCGGGGAAAAATCTGCTGTGGAAACGGGTTGACGCGGGTCGTAATTCCCTGCTGTGGAGTCCGCCTGTGCAAAAAGGGCCGAGCAGTAGACTGCCAGCGGAAAAAAAAGAAGGCGAATATTCATAGTGGCATCAAGGTTGTGGAAACAGTCCTTGTTCTCAACAGCTTAAAAAAACTTTTTTCTGGGGCTTGTTAAGCTTGGACAATTCTCATTGAGGGAAGTGGTCCGCTAATGCCATCCAATTCCAAAGCGGCCTTGACAGCTTCATTCAAAGAAAATTGCGTGTCCCAGTATTTTGAAGCGGGGCACCAGACACGGAGCTCCATGGTGAATTTGTTTTCACCAAGATGGGTGAGGACGGCTACGGGTGCGGGCTGCGAGGCGACATGGGGGTTTTCCGCAGCGGCCCGCAGGAGGCTGGCGCGCACTTTTTCTGCGGGGTTTGATCCGGCGACTGTACAAGGCACAATGACGAGCCTGTTTGGGTTAGCGCTGAAGTTGGTGATATTGCCGCCGGTGATCGCGGAGTTGGGGACAACGATTTTTTTGTTGTCCAAGCTGACCAAGGTCGTGGTGAAGATACCGATTTCCTCCACCAAGCCTTCGGCGCCGCCCGCCGCGAGGTAGTCACCACGTTTGAAGGGGCGGAAGAAAACGAGCAGAAAGCCGGAAGCAAAGTTTGCCAAGTTGCCTTGAAGTGCCAGGCCGATGGCCAATCCTGCGGCGGCAATCAATGCAGCAAACTGCGCGGTCGGAATTCCCAGTTGCCCGAGTGCCGTGATAACAACAAGAAGGATAATCAGGCTGTGGAGGATATTCGCCAGATACGACGTGAACGTATGGTCCAACCCGCGCTTGTTGAGCGTTGAGAGAACCAGTGAGCGAATGAGACCGGCAAGCCACGCGCCCACGATGTAAAGCACAATGGCGCTGAGTGTGGATGTGGCCAGACGGAGGCCATTTTCGGCCACCCAAGTGATGGCGAAGTTGAGCATTTCTTGCCCACCGCTGAGTGTCTTGGATACGGCAGGAGTCACCGGGTTGGATTGCGCTAGCATAGGAAGGAGCATGTTTTTAAGTTTTGATGTCGAGATGGTTTGTTACTGAACAATTTTTTCTACGAATTTCATTACGTGGTCAAGATTGTGACGAAAGCGTAACAATAAAATGGCATAATACAATCTTCGCCTCCTTTTCCACCGCCTGCAGAAGGCGACTCAGGGTGTTGGCGATGGGGATTCTGTAGCTGGAGGGGAAGAAAGAACCTGGCGAATTTTTTCAGCCCATTGGGGGAAATCAGGGTGCTCCGGGTGAGAGCGAAGGAGTTGGAGAATTTCGCTGCAGCCTTTGTTTTTAAGACCAACGAGAATCATATCGTTGGCGCGGGAGAAAAGTGTGCTGGGCTGGGTGACAGTATAGAATTTATCGGCTTCGTAATCCAGTCGTCCCAGTGTGATGCGATCGGCTTGGATTTTGATCTGCAGATCCCAAGTCCCAACGAGGAGAGGGCTGCTTGTTTTGCGCAGTGGTTGGCGGATATTTTTCTCAAAAATTCCATCGATATTGCCCGGATTCAATTCCCAGTCATTTTCTTTTGGGAGATATGGCCCGAGTAGCATCCACTTGGTGAAAATGCTGTCGGCAAGGGGCTGGTCCAGTAGGACTTTTGCCTCGGGTGGAAAACGGATGCCCTTGGCTTGATTCGAGAGTGTTTTTGATAAATCATTGATATATGTTAATGAAGGATTTACAAGATCGCTGTCATTTTCCGCGTTTGCGCGATGCAGGCTTAACACCAAGTAACGCAGATGTAACTGAAGGGCCGTCTCCATTTCCTGAGAGCGAAGAAGAACCTCATTTTTCTTTTTCCAATCCAAAAAGGCCTGGCTTTTATCTTTAAGTCCCTTGAATTGCGTCGATTCAACCGCTTTTTCATAAAGTCGAGAAGCTGCGGGGCCGCTCTTAAAGGCATTTTGCAAAGTGTTAACCATTTGGTTCTTGCTGTCAAGAAGTTGGTCCTTTTGTTTTGCCTCCAATTGATCCACCTCCTTCAAAATTTGCTCGGTATTGATGGGCGCAGCATCACGCTCAGCGTAGACGGGAAGGAGGGTTGCGGCCAAGGCGCATGCGACGATGGGGGGTGAAATTTTCATCGGGCTGACTTTTGAAAAAAGATGAGCAGCTGTCAAATCAAATAGCGCGCTTCCCCACGACGTTTCCAAAGAGATCATCGTGGTTCGCCATGGGGATCGCGACCATCTTGGGCCTCGGCGGGTGAGTCTCGCGCCGAACGGATTGTTCGCGTGGAGGTTCTATCAAACCACACGACCGAACTGCTCGATCAAATCGCGGGCGGTTGGATACCCTTGGCGGCGAAGTATTGCCGCAGGAATTCAATATCGCCGCGATCTTTTTCGCGGCCGGCTCGGCACTTCATGCGCCAGAGCAGCTCGGGGCTGGCGAAGGGGATCGCCACGCCGTCGATTTCGTGAATGACGAGACTTTGGGAGGCTTCGTGGTAGTCGATGCCGGAAGCTTTTGCCATGAGGTCCACAAGGATTTCGTCTGCCACGCGCACGACGGTGTATTTTTCGACTTCACCGGCTTCGAGTTCCCGCACACAGCCGTCCGGAAGTGTGGCGAGCGCCTCGTAAACACGCGCTTCATTCTCCAAGTCGGCATCGATGAGAATGTCTATATCTGTGGTGTGACGCCCATATCCAGCAGCCCGAATGGAGAAACCGCCTACTACTATAAATTTCGCACCCTGAGCATGGAGTTCACGGCAAAGAGAGACGAGATCCTCCACAGAGGGATCGCGAGGGATCAGTTCGCCGGTTTCTGGATCGAATGGTCCATCAGCCATTGGTCGGCCTCTTCATGGGATTTAAATCTATAAACGCCCTTTTTTATGCGGGGAAAGAAAGGCGTTGTGGCCCATTGCCGGTTGGCCTCGGTTTCTTGAGCTGAAGAAATGAGTTTGCTCGGTGGTCTGCGCTTGCCAACCACCTTCCCAACCGGATCATCGATGTTTACCACGGGGTGCATGGCCGAAACCTAAGCCTGCCTGTGATCGGGGGCAAGAGACAAAAAGAGGAAAGCAAATCGGGGGTGCAGTCCTATTCGGAAGATGCCTTCACGCTCTTGCGTGATCCCTTCCATATTATCTTCCCTTCTGGGCGGCGGGCAAGGATCAAGACTCCCTCACCGCACAGGGAGGCTTCCAGCCGATCACCTTCAATTCCCTCGCTAAAAAACATCGTCACTGCCATTTTTTCAGAAACAAGGGAACATCCGCAAAAAACGAAATCAGAGAGAAACTAAAAAACTGACAATCTAACGCGATAAACCCACAATCAATCCCACGATGGTGCCATAAATCATATGAGCGCCTAACTGGGCCAAGCCGGTAGCAGGCCCTCGCTCATGATATCTTGCTTCCGGATGGTGTTCCATAATCAAAATCGACACCAGCAACATGGCTACAACGCCATGAATACTGCCCAGCAACAGACCAGTGAGAGCATTGAACGGCAGCGAGGAAAGACTCAAAAATGCGGAGTAAACGAATGCAAAGCCGATACCCATGGCTATGTGAATGGCCAAACCGACAGAGTAAGCCGATCGATTGCCTGAACCAACGACCAATGACCCTCCCGCGCGAATGACATCCACATGCGCCCGCCCCAACCAGCGCGGCAAAAGAAGAAAGAATGTCATAGCCACAGTCCCAGCCAAGCCGCCCGACAGCAAAATTATGGAATTTTTCATGGCACAAGATCAGATGGCGCAAGCCGTTTCAAAATGGGGTGAACGCCCATCGATCTGAGCCATTTCAGAAGCTTCTGATGATAGAGTGCAAGGATTGCAAAAAACACTACAAGGTGGTCTGGAAAAATGCACCAGGGAAGACTGGCAGCCCGGAACTCAAAATGGATATCGTCAATGCCAAAGGCGAATCCTGCATGTTTCT
>CAXNGJ010000120.1:0-4874 GCA_964201895.1 Terrimicrobiaceae bacterium | reverse complement strand
TTTCCATTTCCGCATTGCGCAAAGACAGCGCCCTGGCAAAGGAGCACAGTGAGAAGAATCGGTAACAATTTCATGAATGTAGTTGGTTGGGTTGAGTGGGTTTTTTGGGTTATGGAATTTTTTCAGTACTCGGAAGAAGGTGCGGCCGCCGTGGTCGGCTCCGGGCCGCCCCAAAACTCGAGGCGTTTCTCATCGAAGCCGTTTCGCAGGGTGACGCGATAGATGCCCCCCTCGCGCGTGCTGGTGAAGGCGAAGCGGAGTGCTCCCGCCTCATCGAGCCGCATCTGCGCCACGGGCGGCCCGCCGTTGATCGACCCGCCATCCTCGGCCTGCACGGTCACGAGGTCGCCAGCAGAGCCGCCGGGATAGCTCACTGTGACTTGGACGGTTTCCTCAAGCGCGATGGGCACGCGGGGAAAAAGGCCCAAGGCATTGGGAGCTCCGTTGACAACGCGCGTGCCTGCTTCAATTCGTGCAGATACACGCTGCCCGCCCGGCTCCGAGGTGAGAGACTGCGTGGAATGGTAAGCCTCATTTACACCGGTGTCGGTGGGGGAAACAGGTGCCCTTGCCGTGCTAAACGGAAGGGCATTTGTCTCATTCGAATCGCTGGCGCGTGCATGCTCGAAAAATGCCGTCTGAGGCGTAGAGCCATTTTGCAGCGGAAGAATTTTTTCCTCAGTATTCACCTGTGGGCTTTGAGTGAGGGAATTGAGTGAGTTTCCCTTCGGATATTCGACAATGGCTGCTTCAAAAGTCCAAAAAATGGCAGCAGCAATCAGCAGCCCGGCGATCATCGCTCCAACTTTTCTTCGATAAAATTTTTTCCCCTCGTGCATGATATTTTGCTTTTGTCCGAGGGGCGGGCGGCATCATGCACATGAAGTGATATTTTTCAATGTGACAATTTCGACATAATTGCATTTTAAGGCAGACATTATTGCGAAAAATGACGTGCTTTATATTGCAAGCATGTCGTTTACTTGGCGCGACTAGCGGGGTGTTTATCGGAGTATTTATTTCGGCCAGGGAGAATTTGAGGCCGACTATCGCAGAAGTGGGAGGCTGCCGCTTGAGGCTTACTTTTTTTCCCAGCGTTCGAGGGATTCTTTGCGGAGGTGGCGGCGGATTTCGTAGCCTGGGCCGGATTCGAGGATTTCGCCGGTGTCGAAGGTGCTTTCGAACTCGGGGAAGAAGGTGTCGCCTTCGACGTCGCGGTCGATGCGTGTGAGTAGGAGTTCGGAGCAGCGGGGCAGGAGCGCGGCATAGAGTTGGGCTCCGCCTATGATGTAGAGTTGGCGGCCGTCGGTGGGTACTTTAATGGCGTCGAAGGAGCGGAGCACGGTGACTCCGGCGATGTCGGCCTCGCGGGAGACGACCCAATTTTCGCGGCCGGGGAGTGGCTTGCCGAGCGAGTCGTAGGTTTTTCGACCCATGACTATGATGTGACCGAGGGTGGTGCGTTTGAAAAATTTCAAATCCTCGGAGATGTGCCAGGGGATCCGTCCATCGGCTCCGATGACGCGGTTGCGGGACATGGCGGCGATGGCGATCATGGATTAGACGGAGATGGGTGCTTTGATGGCTGGGTGCGGGTCGTAGCCTTCGAGAGTGAAGTCGTCGAAGACAAAATCTTCGAGGCGTGTGCGGGCGGGATTGAGCACCAAGCGCGGCAGGGGGCGGCACTCGCGGGTGAGCTGCAGGCGGGCCTGCTCGAGGTGGTTGGCGTAGAGGTGGAGGTCGCCAAACGTGTGAACGAAAGTGCCGGGCTGGAGTCCGCAGACCTGCGCAACCATGAGGGTGAGAAGCGCATAGGAGGCGATATTGAAGGGCACGCCGAGGAAGAGGTCTGCGCTGCGCTGGTAGAGTTGGCAACTGAGTTCGCCATCCTGTACATAGAATTGAAACAGAGCATGACATGGTGCGAGGGCCATGAGGTGGAGCTCGGCGGGGTTCCATGCCGAAACGACAAGGCGGCGGCTGTCGGGATTTTTTTTGATGTCTTCGACGACGCGCGCGATTTGATCGAGCGTGGCGCCATCCGCTCCGCGCCAGTCGCGCCACTGGGCCCCATAGACGCGGCCGAGGTTGCCTTCCTCATCGGCCCACTCGTCCCAGATGGTGACATTGTTTTTCCGCAGATAGCCGGTGTTTGTATCGCCTTTCAGGAACCAGAGGAGCTCGTGAATGATGGAACGAAGATGAAGTTTTTTCGTGGTGAGGAGAGGAAAGCCCTGGCGCAAATCGAAGCGCTCTTGGGCACCGAAAATGGAATACGTGCCGGTGCCGGTGCGGTCGGATTTGAATCGACCCTCATCAAGGACGAGTCGAAGGAGGCGGTGGTATTGCTGCATGGCGGTGGGTGAAGGATGATGGTCAGTCGGCGGATTTTTCCTGCGGCGAGGGACAGATGTCGCGGAGTTCGCAGTTGGGACAATCCGGTTTGCGGGCGGCGCAGCGGCGGCGGCCATGGAAGATGAGCCAGTGGCTGAGCAGGGTCCAGGAGTCGCGGGGGAAGAGCTTGATCAGGTCCTGCTCGATGCGAATGGGGTCGCTGAATTTTGTGAGTCCCAGGCGCTGGGAGAGACGGCCCACATGGGTGTCGACGACGACACCTTCGTTTTTGTCAAAGGCATTTCCGAGGACGACATTGGCCGTCTTGCGTCCCGCGCCGGGGAGTGCGGCGAGTGCTTCGAGGGTGGATGGCACTTCGCCGCCGTGTCGGGCCAGGAGGGCAGCACCCATGGCGCGGATATTTTTCGCCTTGTTGCGGTAGAAGCCGGTGGAGCGGACGAGGGTCTCGAGTTCCTCTTGAGAAATCTCAGCGTAGTCGGCTGCGGTGCGGCAGCGTTGGAAGAGGTCTTTGGTAACGATGTTGACCCTCTTGTCGGTGCACTGGGCGGAGAGGATCGTGGCGACGAGGAGTTCGAGTGGATTCGAGTGGGCGAGCTCGCAGTGGGCGTCGGGGTAAATGGCCGGGAGCCTGTTTAAAAGCTCCCTGGCCATGTCGGATGCGTTGGCGCCGGGTTTTGAGTTGCTTGTGGAGCGTGCGGCGCGGGACATGGATTAATTGGCTCCGAGAGCCTGAAGGCGCTGTTTGGCCTGCCCGGCGTATTTGTCGCTTGGGAAATCCTTCACGATCTGGCTATAGGAGGCCTTGGCGCGGGCGAGTTGCTCGGATTTCTTCGGCTTGGATTCCTCGGTGAGGGTTGCGGCTTGTACCTCGAGGAGTTGTCCACCTTCCCAGAGCCCTTCGGCAGCGGCGACGGGGACGCCCGAGTAGAATTGCGGGATCTTCATGAAGAAGTCGATGGCAGCGCCGCAGTTCTCGGCTTTCTTCTTGGGATCGGCTTCGGCGTTCATTTTATCCTTCATGATGTGGCCGAAGAGGAGGAAGGAGTTGGCACGGAGTTCGGCGGTGGCGTTCTGCGCACGGATGATACCACCAAGGAGGGCCATGGCTTCGTCAGCCTTCTTCTGCGAGCGGAGTGATTGAGCAATACCGTAGTCGGCTTCGAGGACTTTGGGCGACCAGGGGTAGGTGCTCTTGAGTTGCTGGAAGAACTGACCGGCTTCGGCGGTCTGCCCGCGCTGCTGGGCGACGCGGCCTTTGCCGAAGATGGATGTGGCCTGGGCTTCCTGAACGAGCGTCGGGGCGGCATTTGGTGCCACACCGGCGGGAGCAGGGTAATCGGTGGCGAGTTTTTCAAAGATGGCTTGGGCCTCGTCGAGCTTGCCGGAATCGACCAAGGCGAGTCCGTAGACATCGAGGTCTTTCGGGCCATAGACGACTTGGGTATCGTAGGCTTCGGACATCTTGGCTAAAGCGCGGGGCTTGTCTTTTTCAGCAATGAAGCCTGCCAGCGCAAAGAGGATCTTGCTGCGGGCGGCGGGATCGGCTGCTTGGTCGGCCTGAGCCTGGAATGTGGCTTCCACAGCGGCATCGTCCTTCAAGCCCGAGCGTATGAGCATGCGCTGACTGGCGAGGAGGGACTGGAGCGCGGGAGAGGCATCGGCGCTCTGCGGGTATTTTGCGAGGAGGCTCTCGATGGTCGTGGAGGATCCGTCGACGGCTTCCTTCCACTTCACGCGGTCGGTTTCGTTAAGTGAGGTGTAGTTCGTCGCGAGGCGCTCGGCGGTGGCACGCTGAAGCTCGGAGACGGTCACCAGCGCCGACGGGGCTTTAGCATTGTCGGGATAACGCTCCACAAACTCGCGCCAAGTGGCGATGGCCAGGTCAACGTTGCCAGCGGATGCGTCATTCTGGCCAATGCTGTTGTAGGCGAAATAGATTTTATCGTCCTTCGGATACTTTTCGATGAACTCGCGCATGAGTTTGTTGACCTCGGCGACATTCTGGGCCGCTGCGAAGACTTGGGAGCGGGAGAAGTAGGTGTAGGGTGCCGGCAGCGAGTCGGGGAATTGCTCGGCAACCTTGGCGAGCGTGGCCACACCAGCGTCGTTTTGGCCTGTGGCGATCTGTGCATTTCCCAGCACAAATGTGGCAAGCGGAGTGAGCGGGGTCTCGGGATTCGCCTTGAGGAATGCCTCGAGAAGCGGAATGGCGCCGGCATTGTCGCCCTTCTGTACCGTGCAGGCGGCGATCCAGTAGGTGGACTCCACAGCCTGCGGGGTGCCGGGATATTTCTCAACAGTGAGCTGGAAGGCCTTGATGGCATCGTCCCACTTCGAGGTGTCGCGATAGATGCTGCCAATGCCAAACTGGGCAACAACTCCGACATCAGGCGTTGGATTTTTTTGAAGGCTGTCTTGGAAGGTCTTCAGCGCCTCGTCGTATTGCTTGAGGCCGAGTTGGGCTTGGGCCTTCTGAGCGACGGAGAGGCCCGAGAGACGGCCTTTCGGGTAGGACTGGA
>CAXNGJ010000119.1:0-4899 GCA_964201895.1 Terrimicrobiaceae bacterium | reverse complement strand
AAGACAAAAAAATCCTCTGGGTTATCGGTCTGCGGCGTTATCCCACAGTTCACAACGAAGAGCGGGTCGAGGTGAAAACGCGCCTGGCCCGCCTGATCCAGAGCGAAGAACCGCCAACGCATTTCGATGCGACGCTCATCAGCCTGCTCCAGGGGTGTTATTTGATCTCCGAGGTTTTTGGGGCCGACCTTTTAGACGGGCGATCCGCTCGCATTGCCACCATTGCCGATGCCGACACCGTGGGACGCGAAGTTGCTGCCGCCTCGCGCGAGGCGATCGACACACTCATGCTGGCGCAATCATCGACCACCTCGCCCTTTTGATTTGGGCTTCCCACAAGGCGGGTGGGGGTGTTGAGATTGCAGCCATCCATGATCGCCGAAGCTGATGTCATTTCCCTAACTCAAGAACGCTTTCCAAAAACCGGAAACGGCAACGCAGCGGTGACTCCACTCGAAAAAGGTGGTTCCGAGCGAAACTTCTACCGCATTCGATTCGGCGACGAGTCGATGATTTTTGTCAAGTACTCCGGCCACAAAGAGGAGAACCGCCACTATGTTGACATCGCCCGCTTTCTGAATGGCGCTGGAGTGCCGGTTCCTGAAATTTATCGTCATGATCCTGAAGATGGGCTGATCTGGATGCAGGATCTTGGTGAACAGGATCTCTGGAGCTTCCGAGACGCTTCCTGGCCACCCCGGCGTGCGCTCTACGAATCCACCCTCGATGGCGTCTTGCGTATGCACTCGCAGGCGACCGAACTGGCCTCTGGTGCGGATCTCCGATTGGAGCGCGTCTTTGATACCGACCTCTACCTTTGGGAGCAGGGGTATTTTTTTGAAAATTGCCTTGGGAATTGTTTTCAAACACCCGAGCCCGAACTCGCCGAGTTGGCGGCTCTTCCCGCCCTGCGTGGGGCTGCCGAGGCTCTCGCCGCCCGTCCGCGCGTTCTCGTGCACCGGGATTTCCAGTCGCAGAATGTCATGATCAACGAGGGAGCGGCATGGCTCATCGATTTTCAAGGCATGCGCTACGGGCTCGCCCAATACGATCTTTCCTCCCTGCTCTACGATCCCTATGTCGCTCTCACCTCCGATGAGCGCTGCGAGTTGCTCGCTTTCTACAAAAAACGCCTGGAGCAAAACGGCACCCCCGTCGACGCAGATTTCGATGAGGTCTTTCGCTGGTGCGCCCTGCAGCGTCTCATGCAGGCCCTCGGCGCCTACGGATTTCTCGGACTCAAAAAAAATCGCCCCGATTTCCTCTCCCACACGCCGGTCGCCTTGCGATCCCTCCTTGAAGTCGCATCCGCACTCGATGGACTCGCGCCACTGGTCAAAAAACTCAATTCCCTGTCATGACAAAAAGCCCTGAAACAGTCGTCATTCGACGCATCACTCCCTCATTGGACAACGCCCGTTTTGCCATCAAGCGCCCGGTGGGTGGCGAGATCACGGTGGAAGCGGACATTTTCAAGGAGGGGCACGACGAGGTGTCCGCGATCCTCAAGTGGCGCCGCGTAGGTGAAAAGGCTTGGAATGAAACGCCGATGCTTTCTATTCAGAACGACCGATGGACCGCCACCCTCTGCGTCACGGCCGAGGGGGCATGGGAATACACAATCGAGGCATGGGGGGATGTGTTTTTTTCTTGGCAGCACGAGTTGGAAAAAAAATTCGCCGCCGGACTTCGCGAACTTCAGAGCGAGATTCTCGAGGGGGCAGCCTTCATCGCGTCGGCGTCCGCCCGTGCGGGCAAGACATCCGACGGCGAGGCTTTGAAAAAAACTGGAGCCGCCATGCGGGTGGCCGATGCGCAGCAGGCCCACGACCTCGCGCATGATCCCTCGCTGTGCGCCCTCATGCGTGTGTATGCCGACCGCTCGCTGGCCACGGTGGCTGAGCCGTTTCACCCAGTGTGGGTCGATCGCGAGCGTGCTGTCTTTGCCGCCTGGTATGAGTTTTTTCCCCGTTCGGCGGAGGGCAAGGCGGACTCGGGTTCGACATTCCGCCAGTGCCTGCCGCGTGTCGACGATGCGAAGGCGATGGGATTTGATGTCATTTATTTTCCGCCCATCCATCCCATCGGAACGAGCAACCGCAAAGGGCGGAACAACTCGCTCCAGTGCGAACCCGGCGAGCCTGGTGTGCCTTACGCCATCGGAAACAACAAGCAGGGCGTGAATGGCGGTGGACACAAGGATGTCGCGCCCGAACTCGGCACGCTGGAGGACTTCGACTGGCTCGTAGCCGAAATCCGCAAGCGCGGCATGGAAATAGCCCTCGACTTCGCGATCAACTGCTCTCCCGACCATCCCTATGTGCACGCGCATCCCGAGTGGTTTTTCAAGCGCCCCGACGGCTCGATCAAGTATGCCGAGAACCCGCCCAAGAAATACGAGGATGTGTATCCGCTGAATTTTCACAATCCGAACTGGCGCGAACTCTGGGACGAACTCCGCGATGTCATCCTTTTCTGGTGCGGGCATGGCGTGGGCATCTTCCGCGTGGACAATCCCCATACAAAACCTGTCGCGTTCTGGGAATGGGTCATCGCCGAAGTGAAGGCCAAATTTCCCGGCACCGTCTTTCTCAGTGAGGCGTTCACCCGCCCGAAAATGATGCAGGAGCTGGCGAAGGTCGGATTCACGCAGAGTTACACCTATTTCACTTGGAGAAATGCCAAGCACGAGCTGGCAGAGTATCTCACCGAACTCACCACGCCGCCGATGCGCGACTTTTTCCGTGCGAACTTCTTTGCGAACACTCCCGACATCCTGCCCGAGTATCTGCAACACGGCGGGCGTCCGGCTTTCTTGATCCGTGCGGTCCTTGCTGCCATGACCGTGCCCGTTTACGGCATCTACAGCGGATTCGAGCTGTGCGAGAACGCAGCCGTTCCCGGCAAGGAGGAGTATATCGACTCCGAGAAATACCAGTTCAAAGGCCGCGACTGGAACGCGCAGGGAAATATCAAGGACTACATAACACGGCTCAACAACATCCGCCGCGACAACCGCGCCCTGCGTGAATACGACAATCTCCGCATTCACAAGGCCGAGAATGAGCAAATCCTCTGCTTCAGCAAATCCACCGCAGCCCTCGACAACCTCATTGTCGTCGTGGTGACGGTCGATCCGTGGAATCCGCAAAGCGCGTTTGTCCACATCCCGATCGAGCAATTCGGCATTGGCGCGGATGAGGAATATGTGATGGAGGATCTCCTCACCGGCGAGAGATTCCACTGGCGGGGTGCCCGGAATTTCATCGCACTCGATCCCCACCACCGACCTGCCCATGTCTTTCGCGTTCGCCGTGCCATCGGTCGCGAAATCGGCGAGGTCGTCTTTGCGTAGATTTTGAATACGGGGGATGGCTTGACTTGCCGGCTCCCGAACGCCGAAAATAAAATTCCATGATCGCGACAGAAATTTTTGCCCGTTTGAACGGCACGCAAGCCGGTGAAGTCTTGAACTGGCTCGCCGAAAACGACCGCAATGCTTACAAGAGCGCCGCTGGAATGTTGGCCACCCGCCGCAAGCTCCGCGCCGTCTTTGTCGAGCGCAAGCCCAAGGACGAACGCAACCAGTGGATCAAGGAATCCCTGTCCCGCCCTGCGAATGCCGATCTCGCCCTTGAGATCCTCCAAGTTTGGACGCTCGGTTGCAACGAGCGCATGGTCTGTGATTTTCTCGATGCCTTGGAGATCGCCCACAATGGCAAAGGCCTCATCGATGATTTGCCGTCAGAGCCCGCCGCCGACAAGGTCGCGAAGGCCGTGGATTTGCTGATCTCGAAATACCCTTCACCTTCAGTGTTTGTGTATCTGCACCTTTTCAGTACCATGGATTCGCAGGGGTGGACGACTCTCAGAGGGCTGCTTGAGACGCGCCCCGAGTTGTCCGTCGAGAAGGCACTTTCCCCTTCATGAGCCAATTCACGCAGTCCCTCGACGGCGCCTTGGAGACCTTCCAATCCCTCCGCCAGATCGAACCAAAAATCAACGAAGCCGCCGATCTCGTTCTCGCCTGCCTCAGATCTGGCGGCAAACTTCTCATCTGCGGCAACGGCGGTAGCGCAGCCGATAGCGGGCATATCGCCACTGAGTTCACTTGCCGCTTCCAAGGCGACCGCCGCCCATATCCCGCCATTGCCCTCAGCTCCGATGGGGGGCTCCTCACCGCCATCGGCAACGACTACGCCTTCCAAGACATCTTCGCCCGCCAAGTCCGCGCCTTCGGTAAAGCGGGGGATGTCTTCATCGGGCTCTCTACGAGCGGCAAGTCGCGCAATGTCCTCTCTGCCATTGAAGAAGCGAAGCGTATCGGCATGAGGAGCATCGTTCTTCTCGGAAAAGGTGGCGGCTTTACTAAAGGCGCCGCCGACATCGAAATCCATGTCGCCGGCACAGTCACAGCACGCATCCAAGAAGCCCACAAATTCCTCCTCCACACTATCTGCGAGCTCGTAGAGCCAGGCCTTGAAAGGGAATAGACGGCGAAATCGAAGGCCGCGAAGTTTAAAGCCCTTCGCAATCTCTATTGGTGGGGTTGACATTTCTTTTAAAGACACCTATTTTAGTCGCATGAAAGTCGCTAAAAAGTCGCCTGCAAGTCGTCAGACTCTTACGATCACTCGTTCAGCATTCGACATACTAGATAGATTACGCGGAGATATGCCAAAATCTATTTTCATTCAGAATCTTATAGAAAAAGAAAAAAAACGTCGGGAGCGGGAGGCGTTTTATCAAAGTGTTCTGGCAGCCTATACGCCCGAGGTCCGGTTAGAGACTCTGGAGTTGAACGAGGCTATCCCGATTGCTGCGGAATGAATCTGCTATTGTTTTCGTCCACTGCAGATACCTCGTTTCCAAATTTGGTTGGTTTGCAACCTCCTGAAT
>CAXNGJ010000118.1:0-4902 GCA_964201895.1 Terrimicrobiaceae bacterium | reverse complement strand
TTCCACTCGTCGATGCGCTTTTTCTCAGCTGCGAAGAGGGCATCGGTCGGGTCAAGGATTTCAATTTTCTCGATCGTGTCGCCCATGCGGATCGAGTCGATCACATCTTGGCCCTTCGTGGTGAAACCAAAGACCGTGTGGCGTCCGTCGAGGTGCGGAGTTGGCACATGGGTGATGAAAAACTGGCTTCCGTTTGTTCCTGGGCCTGCGTTGGCCATGGAGAAGATGCCAGGCTTGTCGTGCTTCAGGCCGGATTTGAACTCGTCCTCAAAGCGGTAGCCTGGACCCCCACGGCCAGTTCCAGTGGGATCTCCACCTTGGATCATGAATTGGGGAATCACGCGGTGGAAGGTGATGCCATTATAGTATCCCCGGTTGGCGAGATTCAGGAAATTCGCCACTGTCACGGGTGCTGCCGAAGGTTGAAGAGTGGCCTCGATAGGGCCTTTATTGGTGTTAACGATGATGCGGATGTCTTGCATGGAGGCAGTGTCTGTCGCTGAGAGGGAGGTGATTGTCAAACTGAGAAGCAGTGCTGAGAAAAATCGTTTCATAAGGAATTCATAATATGCCGTTCGAATAGGGAATCTCAACAGCAAGATGAATGTCTTCGATGCAGGTGTGGTAAAAGCTGGAACACGGTATAGCACTGGGGGTGCTTGATAATTTGTCCTCGCCAATGCCGCAAAAGCTCGACAACCCTTGTGTTCTTCTAATCCCCTTATAATGAGATCGTCCTCTCTTTTCCGCACCGCAGATGGTCGTAATCACTTCGTGACTTTTGCTTTGGTCAGCTCCCTGTTTCTGTTGTGGGGCTTCTGCAACGGTATGATCGATGTCATGGACAAGCATTTCCAGGAGGAGTTGCATCTCACGCTGGCGCAATCGGCCTGGGTTCAATTTGCCCACTATCTTGGCTATTTTCTCATGGCCCTCCCGGCTGGATGGTTGGCGACAAAACTTGGCTATCGCGGGGGCATCATTGCCGGGCTTCTCATGGTGGCCGTGGGAGGTTTGTGGTTTATTCCAGCAACCCAGATCGCACAGTTTTGGGCATTTCTGCTCGGCGTGTGTTTGATTGCAGCGGGCCTCACCTTTCTGGAGGCAGTGGCAAATCCTTACACAACTGTGCTCGGGGCCCCCGATTTTGCCGCCACGCGGATCAACCTCGCACAATCATGCAATGGCATCGGTTGGATTTTCGGGCCGATTGCCGGCGCGATGTTTTTTTACTCCACCGACGCGAGCGGCAAGAGCACTGGCTCGGAAACACTTTGGATGCCATACGCTGGCGTTGCCGTCGTCGTGCTTTTGCTCGTTTTGGTTTTTGCCAAAGCTCCCATGCCGGACCTCAAATCCGATGAACACCGGCCTGCCAAAGGGATCGATAATGTGAATGGCGGGAGTGCCCATCCCCGCATGGCTGGAATTCTCCTCTGGCTGAATCTTGCCGTGCTGTCCCTTTCCATGGGAATGATCGCCTCGGCAATTGCCTCGATTTTTTCAGAGTATCTGTTCCTTCCTGTTTTTGCAGGAACCACGGCCGTTGTGCTCTTGGTGCTTTCGTTTGCAATGTTTCTCCGATCGAAAAAAATGCCCCCTGAATCAATCTGGTCGCGGCCTCATTTTTCGGGAGCGACGCTGGCCCAGTTTTTCTATGTCGCCGCTCAATCAGGCATCTTTGCGTATTTCATCAATTACATGACCACTCAGCCACCGGTTCCAGTGAGCAATGCCACCGCTTCCACTCTGGCATCTGTCGGCTTCGCTTGCTTCCTCGCGGGACGATTCATTGGCGCGGGTATCGTGAAAAAATTCTCTGCTCATACCGTCCTTGGAGTTTACGGGGCGGTCAATGTTCTCCTCTGTGCCTGTGTGATGCTGCGACTCGGTTGGGCCTCCACGGTCTGCGTGTTCCTTGCGTATTTTTTCATGTCGATCATGTTCCCGACCATCTTTGCCTTGGGAATTTCCGGGCTGGGGGATGGCGCGAAAAAAGCATCTTCGTTCATCGTCATGGCGATCATGGGTGGAGCAATCATGCCAAAGCTCATGGGACACATTGCCGACATCTCGAATGTCTCACTCAGCTTTATCGTCCCGCTTTGCTGTTTCCTCTGCGTTGCGGCCTATGGGTTTTTCTGGAGCAAACTCGGTGGTTCGCCTAAATCAGCGGCGTCCATTTCCGAATCCAAAATCTAAAAATGCAAAAAACCCTCGATAGCCTCATTAAACTCTCTCGCGAAATTGGTAAAGAGGAGCGCCGCCTGGCGATCCTCGGCGAGGGCAATACCAGCGCCGATCTTGGCGATGGCACATTTCTCGTGAAAGCTTCTGGCTCCAGCCTCTCCACGCTCGATGAAAACGGCCTCACCCGCGTTCGCATGGAGACCGCCCTCGCGGCTCTCGATGATTCCGCACTCACCGACTCCGGCGTGCGAACAGTTCTGGAGGCCTCCCGGGTTGATCCGGCATCCAAGCTTCCATCGGTGGAAACCTTCATGCACGCCATCTGCCTCTCGGAAGGTGGCGCGAAGTGGGTTGGCCACTGCCACGCCGAGTCTGTGCTTTCCATCCTGGCGTCCACCCACGGCGCGGCTCCGTTTCTCAAACACGTATTCCCCGATGCCATCGTCGTCTGCGGACGCCACCTCGCCGTTGTGCCATACATCGACCCCGGTTTGGAACTCGCCCGCAGTGTCCGCGCCTCCCTGCGCCAGTACATGGCAACCCACGGTGCTGCTCCCAAGGTCATTCTCCTCGAAAATCACGGTCCTGTGGCTCTCGGCGCCAGCGACACCGAGGTTTTCAACATCCTTCTCATGCTCGACAAATGGGCGCGCATCCTTTGCACCACGCTTGCCATGGGCGGCCCACGCTTCTTGCCGGAAACCGTGAGCGACCGCATAGACAACCGCCCCGATGAACACTACCGCCGCGCCCAAATCGCCAAAACCGCTTAAAACTTTTTTATTTGACCACAGAGGACACAGAGAGCACGGAGGAGCTTTAGCGGGCACGGGTGCGTTCGCGCTGCTAGTGGTTAGCTCTCCTCCAACTGCTCCGCTGCGATTCTTAATACTTAAAACTTAAAACTTAGAAACTCCACTCATGACCAACCTCCCTAAAATCGGCATCCGTCCGACCATTGATGGCCGCCTCGGCGGCGTTCGCGAATCCCTCGAAAAACAAACCATGGCCATGGCCAAGAACACGGCCGCGCTTTTAACCTCCAAACTTCGCCATCCGACCGGCGAGGCGGTGGAGTGTGTGATCGCCGATACCTGTATCGGCGGCATCCGCGAAGCGGCCGCGTGCGCCGATAAATTCCGCCGCGAGAATGTGGGAGTTTCTCTCACAGTCACACCCTGCTGGTGCTACGGCTCCGAGACGATGGATACCGACCCTCTCACACCCAAAGCGGTCTGGGGATTCAATGGCACTGAGCGCCCCGGCGCGGTCTACCTCGCCGCCGTGCTTGCCGCGCATACCCAGAAAGGTTTGCCTGCCTTCGGCATCTATGGCCGCGATGTGCAGGATGCGGGTGACAACACCATTCCTGCCGATGTCGAAGAGAAACTCCTGCGCTTCGCCCGCGCCGGCCTCGCCGCAGCGACCATGCGTGGCCGTGCTTACTTGGCCATGGGTGGCACATCCATGGGCATCGCAGGATCCATCGTGGATCCATCTCTCTTCGAACAGTGGCTCGGCATGCGCGTCGAGTCGGTGGACATGACGGAATTCATCCGCCGCATCGAACGCGGTATCTTCGACAAAGCTGAATTCGACAAGGCCATGAAATGGGTCAAAGCCAACTGCAAGGAAGGCAAGGACTGGAATGGCGCCGGAAAAAAACGCTCCCGCAAACAACTCGACTCCGAGTGGGAGACCAGTGTGAAGATGGCACTCATCGCCCGTGACCTCATGGTTGGAAATCCCAAGCTCGCCAAGGCGGGCTTCGGCGAGGAGGCACAAGGCCACTACGCCATCGCTTCAGGGTTCCAAGGCCAGCGCCAGTGGACCGACCACATGCCAAATGGCGACTTCCTCGAGGCGATTTTGAACTCCTCGTTCGACTGGAATGGCCGCCGCGCCCCCTACATCGTCGCAACAGAAAACGACGCCCTCAACGGCGCCGCCATGCTCTTCGGATGGTTGCTCACCAACACCGCGCAAATTTTCGCCGATCTCCGCACCTACTGGAGCCCGGATGCCATCGCCCGAGTGACGGGAACCGATGTTCCCGCAGCTGCGGCGAACGGCCTCCTCCACCTCATCAATTCCGGCCCTGCCGCACTCGATGGTTGCGGCGAGCAGACCCTCAACGGTGTGCCGTCCATGAAGCCATTCTGGGACATCACCAACGCCGAGATGAACGCCTGCCTCAAAGCGACGAGCTGGCATCCCTCGATCACCGAGTACTTCCCCGGCGGCGGTTGGAGCACACGCTTCGCCACACGCGGCGGCATGCCCTCGACCATCTACCGCCTCAACCTCGTGCAAGGTCTCGGCCCAGTCCTCCAGATCGCTGAGGGCGAAACCGTTTCGCTCCCCGAAAAAACCCACCGCATCCTCGAGGAGCGCACCAACCCGACCTGGCCGACCACATGGTTCGTTCCACGCCTCACTGGTCAGGGCGCCTTCCGTGACACCTACACCGTCATGAACAACTGGGGTGCTAACCACTGCGTTATGAGCCACGGCCACATCGGAGCCGACCTCATCGCTCTCGCCAGCATGCTCCGCATCCCTGTTTACATGCACAATCTCGACGGCGCTCAGCTTTTCCGCCCCGCCGCCTGGACGGCCTTCGGAACCTCCGAGACCGAGAGCGCCGACTTCCGCGCCTGCGCGAACTTCGGCCCGCTCTACCGCTGACACCCATGAAACGCTACGGCTCCG
>CAXNGJ010000117.1:0-4903 GCA_964201895.1 Terrimicrobiaceae bacterium | reverse complement strand
GAGCGTCTCCACGATCATCCTCTCAAAGGGGGATATGAGGGATGCCGCGAGTGCCATCTCAAACCGGATTTGCTGCTCATCTATGTTCAAACGGACGAAGAACTCCAATTGGTGCGGTTAGGTAGCCACAGCGATTTGTTCGCGTGAGTGGAATTTACAGCACCCACTAGGGACTATTCTTAAAGCAGCCTCGCCTGCATTGACCGCCTCTGCGGACGGTGATATTTTTTTTTCATGAAAGTGCACCTTCATCACATTCCAGAAGGGGACACGCTGCACATCGAAGGCGAGGAAAACCCCGCCATCTTGGAACTGGAACAGGGTGGCTTCATCCCAACCACACCTCTGTGCTACTCGCTCGATGTGGGCCTGAGCGGGGGCGGTCTTTTTGCCACCGGCAGCCTGTCCATTCAGGGAAAAATGCAATGCGTCAAGTGTCTCGAAGATTTCGAGTGGGATCTGGTCATCGATCCCTTTTCGATGCAAATTGATTTACCGAAATCGGAGTGGATTGACTTGACCCCCGAGGTCAGGGAAGATATGCACCTTGCCCTGCCCGCACACCCCAAGTGTGACAGCGGCGGTGAAAAGCAATGCCCCGCGCGTCGCGATGACTCCCGGGTTGCCTTAGGGCGGCCGGTCGAAAAGTCCGTGCCGGCATGGGACGCGCTGGACAAGCTAAAACCAAAACTAAAGTAAAATTATGGGAGTTCCTAAACGCAAAACATCGAAAATGCGCCTTCGCACACGCAAGGCGGCGAACCGCTGGCAAGCCCCGAAGCTTGCCAAGTGCCCTCAATGCGGCGCATCCGTTCCAGGCCATGTAGCCTGCCCATCTTGCGGATATTACAATAAACGCCAGGTTCTCACCATCGGCGCAGAATAGTTCCGAGGGTCCGATTTTCCCCGGATGAAAATTGCCCTCGATGCCATGGGAGGGGATCATGCCCCGCAAAATCCCGTGCAGGGAGCCGTTCAAGCACTGCGTGATTTTCCCGATGTCGAGATCATCTTCGTCGGCGATGAGGCAAAAATCCGAGCTGAGCTCGCAAAACATCCCACGGCCGACATCCAATCCCGCTACTCGTTCCACCATGCCTCGCAGGTCGTGGACATGACCGATAGCGGACTCGACAGCGTTCGCAGGAAAAAAGATTCCTCCGTAAGCCGCGCGGTGGATCTCGTGAAAAACGGTGAAGCCGACGCGGTGGTATCCGCCGGGCACACCGGTGCCCTTGTGGCGGCATCGACCATCAAACTCCGCACACTGCCCGGCATCGACCGCGCCGCGCTCGGTGTGCTGATTCCAGCCGACGGCGGAGTCTTTCTTTTGATCGACGGCGGTGCGAATATCGACCCCACTCCGCAGCACATCGTGGGATTCGCCGTGATGGGCAGCGTTTATTACAAAGCCATCGTTGGCACACCCGAAGCCCGGGTTGGTCTCCTCAACATCGGCACCGAACCCAGCAAGGGCACGGATTTCTGCCTCGAATGCTACAAGATGCTCTCCGAGGCCCCGATCCAGTTTGCCGGAAATGTCGAAGGGCACGGCATCTTCAAGAAACCGGTAGAGGTCGTCGTTTGCGACGGCTTCACTGGAAACATCTTCTTAAAAACCGTCGAGGGACTCGCCAAATCGATGGTCTCCTGGATCAAGGACGAAATCAGCAAAAACCCCATCCGCATGCTCGGCGCGCTCCTCTCCAAGGGAGCCTTCCAAGCCGTGAAAAAACGGACCAGCACCGACGAATACGGCGGCACACCCTTGCTCGGCGTCAATGGCATCTGCATCAAAGCCCACGGCAACTCGTCATCCCTCGCCCTGCGCAATGCCATCCGAGCCGCCCGCAGGGCGGTGGAACTCCAAATCAACTCCCGCATCGTCGAGGCGATGAAACCACTCCATGAAAAACTCTCTTCGCGACACACCACCACGGTCTAACCGCAGCGCCTCGATCATCGGCACAGGCAGCTATGTGCCAGAGCGCGTCATGACCAATGCTGATCTCGAAGCCATGGTGGAGACCAACCACCAGTGGATCGTCGAACGCACCGGCATCTACGAGCGACGGATCGCTGCGGAAAATGAATTCACCAGCCACATGGCTGCAAAAGCCGCCCAGGCTGCGATGGAAAATGCCGGCGTCACCCCCGAGGAGATCAACATGATCCTCGTCGCCACCATCACGCCGGACATGTTTTTCCCATCCACCGCCTGCCAGGTCCAACGCCAAATCGGGGCAAAAAATGCAACCTGCATGGATGTGAACGCCGCCTGCTCGGGATTTCTCTACTGCGTGGAAATCGCAAACCAATTCATTTCAAACCACGGTTGCGAGACCGTGCTTGTCATCGGCGCGGACAAGCTGAGCAGCATCGTGAACTGGGAGGACCGTAACACCTGCGTGCTCTTCGGCGACGGCGCCGGAGCCGCGATTCTTCGCCACCGCCCGGGATCGAAGGGCGTCGTGACGACCTACATGGGCAGCGATGGAAACTACGGAGACATCCTCCACATGCCCGGCGGCGGGTGCGCGCTACCGATCACCCGAGACAATGTGGATGCCAAACTCAACACGCTGCAGATGAATGGGCGCGAGACCTTCAAACAAGCGGTGACCTCGATGATGCGCGCGGCAAATACCGTACTCGATCGCTGTGGGCTCACCGCGCAGGACATCAAATGCGTGATCCCGCACCAGGCGAATATCCGGATCATCGAAGCCATGGCGGACCGCATGGATCTCACGATGGACCGCTTCCACATCAATCTCGACAAATACGGCAACACCTCAGCCGCAGCCGTTGCCATCGCCTTGGATGAAGCCGCGCGGACCGGCCGCTTCCAGAAGGGCGACCCAATCCTGCTCGTGGTTTTCGGCGGGGGACTCACCTTTGCCAGCTCCGTCATCGAGTGGTAGCCGACAACCCCACACGCGAGGCGCTGGATTTTCTCGAGGCCTTTGCCCTTGAGAAAAAAATTGATTCCAAAATCCACGCGACGCGTGTGGCGAAGGTGGAGGAGGAAATCACCTCGACAGGCACATGGACCCCGAGATTCGAAGAACTCGAGCATGGTGCCCGAATGGCGTGGAGGAACAACGCGCGGTGTATTGGCCGCCTGTTCTGGCCATCGTTGAAAGTTCGCGATCTGCGGCACATCTCCGACCCGGCCGAGGTGCATCAAGCCCTGCTGGAGCATCTCGAGATCGCCACAAACGGCGGTAAAATCCAGCCTCTCATAACGGTTTTTGCCCCCGCGACCGCCGAGGGTCCGGCGGTAAGAATCTGGAACCACCAGCTCCTCGGCTACGCGGGTTACGAGCAACCGGACGGATCGATCCTTGGCGACCCGAAAAATCTGGCTTTCACTCGCGAGGCACTGACCCTCGGTTGGCAGGGCACTGGCACGCGGTTCGACCTCCTGCCGCTCATCATTCAAAAACGCGGATGCGCCCCCGTGCTGTTTCCTCCGCCATGCGCCCAAGCCTTGGAAGTCCCCCTCACGCATCCGACCTTGTCGTGCTTCTCCGATCTGGCCCTGAAGTGGTATGCCGTTCCGATCCTCTCCGACATGAAACTGCGGATTGGCGGCATCGATTTTCCGGCAGCACCATTCAATGGCTGGTATATGGGAACGGAAATCGGCTCGCGAGACCTCGGCGACGAGACCCGCTACGACATGCTGCCAGCCATCGCTCAAAAAATGGGCATCGACCGGGAGCGCGACCCGCTCTGGAAAGACCGCACGCTCGTGGAACTCAATGCGGCCGTCATTTCCTCCTACGAGCAAGCCGGCGTGCGCATCGTGGACCATCACCGCGCCTCCTCGGAGTTCATGGAATTTGCGGCGCGCGAAATGAAGGCCGGCCGCGCGGTTTCAGCCGACTGGAGCTGGATCGTTCCTCCAATGTCCAGCTCGGCGACACCCGTCTTCCACAAGCTCTGGGAAAACCGTTCCCAACTTCCAGACTATCTTCCCCAGAAGCATGCCTGGGAGATTTTTTGATGCGTTTGGCAATGCCCCTTGTCGTGCTACTTTGAACTCCATGCGCCGCCTCTTATATTCAGCCATCCTCGTGCTCAGCCTGAACGCCCAGGCCCGCGAGGCCGCGACACCCGCATCCCCGGAAAAAGCCGAGGAATCCCCCTACGAGCAACTGCAACTCCTCGCACGCGCCATGCAGCTCATCCGGCAGGACTATGTGGACGAGTCGAAAGTGGACTACAAAGAACTCACCTACAGTGCGCTCCGGGGGATGCTCGACAACCTCGATCCTCACAGCCAGTTCATGGAGCCGAAGAGCTTCAAAAACATGCAGGAGGACACCCGCAGCGAATTCGGCGGCCTCGGCGTGGTTGTAACCCAAAAATCCGGCATCCTCACAGTGATCAACCCGATGGAGGACACCCCGGGATTCAAAGCAGGCATCCTCCCGGGAGACCAGATTTTGAAAATCAACGGCGAGAATACCGACAACACTCCCCTCAACGAGGCTGTCGAAAAACTCCGGGGCAATGCGGGAGAAAAAGTCAACCTGACGATCCGGCGTCCATCCACCACCGAGGTGAAGGATTACGAACTCACCCGCGAGGTCATCAAGGTGGCCAGCATCAAGGATGCCCGCATCCTCCCGCAGCGGAATCCCGGACAGCCCCGCATCGGCTACGCGCGCATCACCCAGTTCAACGAACCCACGGCCGCTGAACTCGGCACGGCACTTGATAAATTGGAGGCAAAAGGGATGGATGCGTTCATCGTCGATCTGCGGCACAATCCCGGCGGTCTCCTTGGCAGCGCGGTCGATGTGTGTGGGCAGTTCCTGCCGCCAAACACGCTCGTTGTTTACACGGAAGGCCGAACGCCCTCGCGGGACTACCGGACCTCGGCGACGGCCCG
>CAXNGJ010000116.1:0-4906 GCA_964201895.1 Terrimicrobiaceae bacterium | reverse complement strand
CGAAAGGCTTCGCCAATTTCACAAAGCGCTCAAAGTCCATCGAGAGGATATGCTGACCGTTCAGCCAAAAACATTTATCAAGATCGAAGATGGCATTGCGGCGATTGATTTTATCGATGTCGAAAAGCGCCAGGATTTCCTCCATGGTGAGTTTTTCACGGTTTTCCCCGGGAGACCATCCGAGCAGGCAGAGATAGTTTGCCACCGCTTCGGGAGCGTAGCCGTGCTCCATGAAATAGGTAATGCTCGAACCGCCATCACGCTTGCTGAGCTTTTTGCCCTCGTGATTCAAGATCAGAGGAATGTGTCCGAAGACCGGAGGTTTCTCGCCAAGCGCATTGTAGAGCTCGATGTGCTTGGGGGTATTCGAAAGGTGATCCTCGCCGCGGATCACATGCGTGAGCTTCATTTCGATGTCGTCCACCACATTCACAAAATGGAAAATAAAAGACCCATCCGGACGCCGGATCGTCATGTCCGGGTGCGTCGCTGGATTTGACATGTCGAACTCAATACGCCCGCAGACCATATCCTCAAGGACAACTGGCTTGCGCGGCGAACGAAAGCGAATCGATCCGCCATCCTCATACACATGTCCACCCGCCTCCAAGCGGGCGAGGTATTTGGCATAAATCTCCGACCGCTCGCTCTGGCGATAAGGACCATAATCCCCGCCCATGTCCGGCCCTTCATCCCAATCGAGACCCAGCCATTTCAGACCGTCATAAATAACCTGATGAGCCTCCGCCGTGTTGCGTTTCTCATCCGTGTCTTCAATCCGGAGAATAAACTTCCCTCCATGTCGGCGGGCGTAGAGCCAGTTGAAAAGAGCCGTGCGAGCGCCTCCCACATGAAGATAACCAGTCGGTGAAGGAGCAAATCGTGTGCGAACAGTCATCCGCACACGAAAAGGGATTTCACACGGGAACTCAAGAGAGGAAAAAAACATCCCGCAGGTGCGAACCACAAATTTGGCCTTTGGAATGATCTGGGGGTTGTTTACGTGCGGGGGTTATTTTTTTTCGAAGTGGTCCCAGCCTCCGGGCCAGTTGAGGGGGGCGGGTTGCGGGGACGTGAGGGTGCCGATGGAGGTGAGTCGGGTTTTGGGGAAAGCGATGGACCACTTTTTTTGGAGGATCGGGGCTTTTGAGGGGGGGATGGCGAGGAGGAGTTCGTAGTCTTCGCCGTCGGAGATGGCGGCTTGGATGTCGGATCCTTTGCGGCGTGGGATGGACTCGCGGTTGACTTCAAATCCGCATCCGCTGGCTCTGGCGAGGCGGGGCAGGTCGGTGCCGAGTCCGTCGCTGATATCCATCATGGCAGAAGGGTGGATATTTTTCGCGAGCCATTGGCCTTCTCTGAGGCGGGGAGTGAAATTGAGGTGGTGGCCTGCGATGGAGCCGCCGAGTTGTCCTGTGACAAAGAGTAGATCGCCCGGTTTTCCGCCAGAGCGCGTGAGCAGGTGCTTGGAGTCGATGTGTCCGGTGAGCATGACTGAGACGGCTATGCCGTGTTTTTGGCGGGACATTTCACCGCCGGCGATGGTGACGCCAAAGCGGCGGGCGGCGCGGCCAAGTCCACGATAGAATTTTTTCCAATAGGTAGAATCGAGGTCGGGGGGCGAAAAGAAGGTGATGAGGGCTTGGGCAGGCGTGCCTCCCATGGCGGCAATATCACTCAGAGGACGGCAGAGCGCCTTCCAGCCGACTTTAGCGGGATCATGCGAACGGAGGAAATGAACATCCTCTGCGATACAATCCGTTTTAAGCAGAATGAGCGTGCCCGGTTTTCCGCACTTGATGGCGGCGCAGTCATCACCCGGGCCGAGCGGTTGATCGTACGGAACGGGCACGAGGCGCAGGAGTTCGTGGAGCAGTTTGTCCTCGGCGCAGAGTTTCATTTCATGAGATCGGGCCATTGGAGTGTGCCGTAGATGCTAAGTCCGTTGAAGGCGGCGTGCAGGAGTATGGGAGCCCAGAGCGATCCTGTCTTCTCATACAAAAGCGAGAGACCCACAGCCAAAATCACCAATCCGGCAAGCGAGGGGATGTGTCCATGGATGAGAGCAAACAATACGGAGGTGATGGCTATGGCCACAAACCTCCCGCCGGTCTGCCTGAGAAAGCCGTAGAGGCATCCTCGAAAGACGAGTTCCTCGGTGAGGGGCGCTGCAACGACGGCTATTAAAATGACAGAAAGGCGATCGCGGAGGCTCTGATGTTCGATAAGGAAGGAAACAATCGGCTGGGGTTCGGTTTGAGGTCCAGACAAGGAATACCCGACCCACTGGGCTGCGTAGATCGGCGGGAGAAGAAGAGCCAGAGTCAAGACCACGGCTACGAGTCCATGGTGCCAGGAAGTCCAGCGCAGGCCGAATGCGTCGATGGGGTTCATGTTTCGAAAAACAAGAAAGCCCACGACGAAGAGAATGATTGATGCGTAAAGCCCAAGCGCGGACTCGATGGCCTTCAGGTCGATCCGGCCGGGAGGACCTGTGAATGATGGAATAGCCATCAGAAGGAAAAAAAGCACGATGCCTGCTGTGAGCAGGGATTCAGGCCATTTCCAGACTTGGGTTGGGAAGGAATCCCCACGTGCTAAAGACGACCTTGCGGCTTGCGAAGCCACCTTCAGGTAGATGAGCCCGAGGAGGAGCAGTACGGCAATTTTCAGAGACTCCATGGTCAGACAATACCCTCCGATTCAGCGAACCCTGGCAGCAAATGTGAGGTCACTCCTCGTTTGCGAGGGAGGCGGTGATGAAGGCTTTGAAGAGCGGATGTGGCGCGTTGGGTTTGGATTGGAATTCGGGATGGTATTGGCAGGCCAGATACCACGGGTGGTTCTTGAGTTCCACCAACTCGACCAGGTTGCCGTCGGGTGATGTTCCGGAAATAACGAACCCTTGTTCCTCAAGGAGCTGGCGGTATTTCATGTTGAACTCGTAGCGATGGCGATGGCGCTCGGAGGCTTCGAGTTTTCCATAGACCTGATGGGCGTGAGAACCCTCGAGGAATTTGGTCTGCCAGGTGCCTAGCCGCATCGACCCTCCCTTGTCGGTGACATCTTTCTGCTCCTCAAGGATGGCGATGACGGGATGTTTGGTATCGGGGTCGAATTCCGTGCTATTGGCGCCCTCGAGGCCGCAGACATTGCGGGCGAATTCGATGGTGGCCACCTGCATTCCAAGACAGAGGCCAAGAAAGGGAGTGCGGGATTCACGTGCGTAGCGGGCGGCTTTGATTTTGCCTTCGACGCCGCGATCGCCAAAGCCGCCAGGAACGAGAACACCGGCGACGCCTTGTAAATACTTTTCAGCTCCCTCGACTTCGATGTCCTCGGCGTCCACAAGCACCATGTCGATGCCGCAGTCGTTTGCGGCTCCTGCGTGGGTGAGAGATTCGTAGATGCTCTTATAGGCATCCTGAAGCTCGATGTATTTTCCAACGATAGCGATGCGGACGCGTTTTTTGGGTGAAATGACCCGCTGAACAAAGCGCTTCCAGTCGGTGAGGTTGGGTTCTTTGGTTTGGAGATTGAGGAGGCGGCAGACTGTCGAATCGAGCCCTTCTTCGCGAAGGTTTAAGGGCGCTTCGTAGATCGTGTGGTCGACATCACCCGCTTCCACCACGGCATCGAGCGGCACATTGCAGAAGAGGGACAATTTCTGCCGGACATCCTCATCCAACGGCATCTCGGTGCGGCAAATCAGGACTTGGGGCTGGAGGCCGATCTCACGAAGTTTGGCGATGCTTTGCTGGGTGGGTTTGGTTTTGAGTTCACCCGCCGCTTTGATGAATGGCACGAGGGTGACATGCATAATGATCGCGTTGCCTGTGCCCGCTTCGAGAATGAACTGGCGGATGGCTTCGAGAAAAGGAAGCCCCTCGATGTCGCCGGTGGTTCCGCCGATTTCGGTGATGACGATATCCGCTCCGGAGTTCACGCCCACCTCGCGAATGCGGGCTTTGATTTCATCGGTGATGTGAGGGATCACCTGAACGGTCTTGCCGAGGTAATCGCCACGGCGTTCCTTGGCCAGGACGGTCTCGTAAACCTGGCCACTGGTGAGGTTGTTGGCGCGGGTGAGGACGCAATTCGTGAAGCGCTCGTAGTGTCCGAGGTCGAGGTCGGTCTCCGCGCCGTCGGCCAAAACATAGACCTCACCATGCTGGAAAGGATTCATCGTGCCGGGATCGACATTAAGATAGGGGTCGAGCTTTTGGAGAACGACTTTGAGTCCCCGCAGTTCAAGCAGTGTGCCGAGTGATGCCGCCGCCAACCCTTTTCCAAGAGAACTCACAACACCGCCGGTCACGAAAATATACTTCATGGGAGGGAAGCTTATCCGCTCCGAGTGGAAAATCCAGCCTCCCGATTGATGGCCGTTATTTGGATTTGACTTCAAGAAACCCAGAGAGCTGGCGGCTTGTCAAATCCGCTGCAATCTTGGAGTAAAGAGTCCCTATGAATCCGAGACCCATCCTCGAACCTCCAGGCGGAGAAAAGAAAGTCCTCCTGCACTCATGCTGTGCGCCTTGTTCCGGAGAGGTGATGGAGGCGATGGCCGCCTCGGGGATTGATTACACGATTTATTTTTACAATCCGAATATTCATCCGAGGGAGGAATACGAACTGCGCAAATCGGAAAACATCCGCTTTGCGGAGAAGGAGGGTATTCCCTTCATCGACGCGGACTATGATACGGACAACTGGTTCGCCCGTGCCAAGGGGTTGGAGTGGGAACCGGAGAAAGGCGCCCGCTGCACGATGTGCTTCGACATGCGTTTTGAACGAACAGCCCTCTACGCGCACGAGAATGGATTCCCGGTCATCACAAGTTGTCTGGGCATTTCCCGTTGGAAGGACATGGACCAGATCAATGGATGCGGAGAGCGCGCTGCAG
>CAXNGJ010000115.1:0-4965 GCA_964201895.1 Terrimicrobiaceae bacterium | reverse complement strand
TGTTCAATTCCTTCTGCTACAATTACACCGATGCCAAAGGCTGCTCGCTCCTGCTGGACCTCGGCTCCCGCACGACAAACCTGGTCTTCATCGAGGACGCCCGCCTTTTCAGCCGCAGTATTCCCATTGGCGGAAGCACCATTAGCGCCGCCATAGCCAAGGAATTCACACAGGAAATCACCCTAGCGGAGAAACTTAAAATTCAGAAAGCCACTGTGGGACTCGGTGGAGCCTATGCCGAATCCGAAGACCCCACCGAAGCCCGCCTCGCCAAGGTCACCCGGAATACGATGACCCGCCTCCACGCAGAGATCGCCCGATCGATCAATTTCTACCGCACCACTCAAGGCGGCACCACGCCCATGCGTATTCTTATTTGCGGTGGCGGCACCGGCCTACCTTATATGACGGAGTTTTTTGCCGAGAAACTCCAAGCGCCGGTGGAGTATTTCAACCCCCTTCGAAATGTTCAGTCTTCTCCGGATGCCATTCCCCACGGCCTTGCCCATTGCGCTTCGGGCCTCGGCGAGCTGGTTGGCTGTGCCTTGCGCTCTCTCAAGGATTGCCCGATCGAGATCAATCTCACTCCCCCGAGTGTGCGGCAGGCACAGCGTTTTGCGAAACGGATACCTGCTTTGGTCATCGCGGCGCTGTTTTTTATTCTCACCCCTGCCCTCTGCTGGCTCGATCTGGATGAATCCGCGCGCCGCATCGGAGAAAGCGTCGAGAAGCAAACAGCTGAAGTCGCCCGACTCGACAGACTTTCCAAAGGCATCACCTCCGCGCTGGCGGAACGCGATAAGCTTGTTGCGGAAGCGGCTCCTTTCCTTGCTGTCGCCACCGATCGCTCGATCTGGGCCTCCATCCTCGATGAACTTGCCGCCACCATACCGCAACGATTCATCTGGATCACTCAGATCAAACCGGTGGAAGGCGTCATCGTTGCTCCTGAGCCCACACCAGCCCCTGGCGCGAAGGTTCCTCCGAAGCCTGCCACGCCAGCTTCTGGCCCCAAGGCCATCACAGCCATCGAAATCAATGGACTCTACCTTGATAACCCGCCCAACGCGGAAGGTGCGGGGGTCATTGACAAATTTTTTAATAACCTGAAACCCTCCGCCGTCTTCGCAATCGGTGAGGACCCGTCGAAAATCATTACGCGCCGGACGACTCCCACTGGTGAGGCCTGGGCCTACGGCTACACGTTGGTCCTGCCGCTCAAACAACCTCTCATCCTCCCATGAACTGGTTCAAAGAAAATCCAATAGCCGTAGTGCTCATACTCGTGGCTGTCATCGGCACGGGGGCCACTTCGTATTTGGCGGTGGATGCCACAACGCGCCGTAATGAAGCGCAGGCGAACCTTGATTCGCAGCTTCAAAAGCTCAAAGAATTTCAGAATCAAAAACCTTTTCCGACCGATCAAAATCTCAAGGCGATCAAGGACAGCTTTGAGGAATACCGCGCCGAACTCGGCAAGTATCGCACCGCACTTGCCGCGATGGAAACGCCCATCTCGCCCATCAATCCGCAGGAGTTTCAAGACGATCTTCGCAAAGCGGTCGATGAATTGAGAAAAAAGGCCATCGAGAAGGGCGTTGCACTTCCAGACAACTTTTTCTACGGATTCGATGAATACCAAGCCACCCCTCCCTCCCAGCAGGTAGTCGGGGAACTCAATCGTGAATTCTGCATCATACGCCGAATCGCTGATGAACTCGTCGATCTGAAAATCGGCTCAATTGCTTCTCTCAAGCGGCAGGAAATCGCAGCCAAGTCTCCTGTGGCGACACCTGCGCAACCCGCCAAACCCGGTGCCACAACCGGGCCTCTAGCCCCTGCCATTTCCACCAAAATATTTATCATCACATTCACCACACCTCAGGAAAAACTTCTCACGGCCTTCAATATGGTCCAAGATGCGGACGAATTTCTTCTGATTCGTTCCCTTACTTTGGATAACACAAGCCCTCAGCCTCCACTCCGCACCCAGCCTGAAGATTCCTCGACGCCCCTTGGCATCCCGACTCCGGGTGCGCCGGGAAAAAACGCTGAAACCATTCAAGCTATCCTCGGTCGCGAATCCGTCACGGCCAGTCTCACCATTGAAATCCTCGACTTCCCGGATTGGGAATCCACGCCGCCGGCCCAGTCGAAAGCCAACACTCCGCCCAAGTAAAGACTATGAATTGGGTCAAACAAAAATACGACATCGTCATTCTCGCAGTTGCCACACTACTGCTGGTGTCCAACGCCAGTTGGATTGTTATGAATCGTATGGAGCAGTCTGATGTTCAAGCATCTCTTACAGTACCAAAGGACAATGCGATTCCTTCCTTGAGTCTCGATGCCATCCAGAAAGCTACAGCGCTCGCCGATTCCCCGGCAAAGTGGAAGTCCAACGCCGATCTCCCCGTAGGAACTCCCGAGCGTGGATCCTTACTCGTTTCCCGCCGCTACCTGCTCAAGGATGGCAAACTCATCGACCCTGTCGCGGAAGGAAGCGACCAACTCCACCCGCCGATCACAAATGATTGGTTGATCGCCAACGGACTGGACTACATCGACATGAACATCAAGGAAAAAGATGCCGATGGTGACGGTTTCAGCAACCTCGAGGAATTCGAGAAGAAAACCAATCCGAACGACCCCAAAGACGCTCCGGCATCGTTCAACAAGCTCAAACTGGTTGGCTTCAAGCCCGTCCCCTTCCGCTTGGAGTTCAAAGGCGACCCTTCAGGCGATGGCAAGGAATTTCAGATCAACCTCAAAGATTTGAAAGGAAGTGCCCGTAGCCAATATCGCAAAATTGGTGATCAGATCGAAGGAGGTCCTTATAAAATTCTCAAATACGAATTCAAGGAATCCACACAGCGAAATCTCACGCTGAATGTATCCGAACTCACGGTTCAAAACACCGAAACCGGCGACTCGATCGTCCTTGTTTACAACAAAGAAACAAACGACCCGACATCTTATGGCACCTTCCGCAATCTGCTCGCTCCGGGCGATAAGGATTTCACTCTCAAAAAAGGCGAAGAGTTCACAACCAAACCGGATATCACCCGCAAGCTCAAACTCATTGACATCACCTCCACCAAAGCTCAAATTCGCGACATCTCCACCGGAGACATCTTCTCCGTCCTTCCGATTGAAAACTCATCCTCTCACCTGAAATGACTAAATTCCCACTCTGGTTCCCGTTTTTCCTTCTCGCTGGCCTCACGCCGACAGTTGTCCGAGCTCAATACCCCGGAGTTCAGGGCTCCGTGGAGGCGAACATCCAAGTTTTGGAGCAAAAGCGCGCTTACAGCGCCGAATTAGTTCAAAAGGGAGACGCAGCTGTTGCTGATAACGACTACGAGTCTGCTTATGCTTTCTACAAAAGCGCGGTGGATACCCTGCCGCAGGGTGGAGACGCCTCCTCCGAAGTTCGCAAGCAGGCACTCGATGGTTTCTGTAACGCATCCGTCCTGCTTGCGCGCCAGCGTGTGTCTGAAGGTCGCTACGCAGATGCCCGCACAACTGTGGAAGTTGTCCTGGAAAATCGCTACAATCCCAATTACGGGCCTGCTATTAGCCTTCGTTCTCAGCTCATGGACCCACAGGGATTTGCCGATCGGGCAACTCTCACTCCTCGGCATGTTGCCAACATCGAAGAAGTCAAACGACTCATTCAAGAAGGCGAGGGCTACTATGCGACCGGTCGGTACGATATTGCATTCAAGCGTTGCGAGCAGGCTCTCAACATTGACAAATACAACATCGCCGCACGGCGTTTGATGGAAAAAATCAATGTGGCGCGTCAGCAGTATGCCGATGCCGCTTACAGCGAGACACGCGGCGCCATGCTCGCCGATGTTGATAAAGCCTGGGAGCTTCCTTTGCGAAAATTCACCGATGGCCCCACCTCCATCGTCGAGCAACCTCAAATGGACAGCCGTGGGAGCCAAGCCATCAATAACAAGCTCGATACGATTATAATTCCTCGCATCGACTTCACCGATTCCTCAATCAGAGAAGCCCTCGATTTTATCAAAAAGCGTGCTTCCGATTTGGATGAGGGCGATTCCGATAACAAAGGCATCAATATTGTGCTGAAGTTGCCACCCGACTCGCCGGATGCCTCCTATCCGATCACCCTTTCACTATCAGATGTCCCTCTCCGCGAGGCTCTTCGTTATGTAACAGAGGCTGCAAATCTCAAGGTCAAAATTGAAACGCACGCCGTCGTCGTGGTGCCAGCCACCGAGAATACGGATGTGCTCATTACCAAGGAATACAAAGTGCCACCAAGCTTCATCACGGCAACGCCTGGTAGCGCGCCTGCACAAGTGAGCGGTGTAGCTGCTGGCTCCCAATCGGTTATCGCAGCACGCTCCATAGCCAAGGATTTTCTGGAAACCCAAGGTGTCGGATTCCCCGCCGGCGCCAGCGCGAACTACATCTCGCAGACCAGCCGGCTCATTGTTAAAAATACCCAAGCCAATCTGGAGCTTATTGATGCTTTGGTGGATACATCGGTTGCCACGAGGCCGATGCAGGTCGAAATCGAGGCGAAGTTTCTGGAAGTCTCCCAAAACAATCTCAACGAACTCGGCTTCGACTGGCTTCTGGGTCAGTTTGCCCTCGCCGGAGGCTCCGGAGTCTATGGGAGCGGAGGCACAATTGGTCTTGGCAGGACGATCAACAATAACGGATATTCACTCACCGACCCCATAACAGGTCTGCCTGTTGGAGCAAACTCGGGCACATCGGGGCCCATCACGGCCGGAAATCGCGGTGGCACAGCTGGAATCACTCTGAATTCGCTGGATGCCCTCCTCCTCGGCGCACCAGTCGGCCCGGCCCCTGGTGTTCTCAGTGTTGCGGGCGTTTTCACAAACCCCCAATTCCAGGTCGTACTCCGCGCCTTGAGTCAGAAGAAGGGAATCGATCTCGTTAGCGCTCCGAAAGTCACCACCA
>CAXNGJ010000114.1:0-4978 GCA_964201895.1 Terrimicrobiaceae bacterium | reverse complement strand
ATTCCCGGATGGGATAGCGCACTTCGCGGTGGGAATTTCCCGAGCGCCCGCCGCTTTCGTTCAATTCGTTGTATCGCGCGATGCCACCTTGGGCGTTTCCCTGGAAGATCGTGCGTCCGCGTTCCATCACGACCGTGGACTGGCAAATGCGGCCGACATCGGGCATGTTGTGGGAGACAAAAATGATAGCTGCTTTTCCCCGGAGCGAATCGATGCGCTGGTAGCATTTGTGCCGGAACGATCCATCCCCCACCGCCAAAACCTCGTCCAAAATCAACACATCTGGGTTCATAGCCGTGGCAACGGCAAACCCCAAGCGGACCTGCATCCCCGAGGAATAACTCTGCACTGGCATGTCGATGAATTCCCGAATCTCGGCAAAGTCGATGATCTCGTCGATCTTGGCGTCAATTTCCATTTTCGTAAGGCCGAGCACAGAGCCATTGATGTAAATATTCTCACGACCGGTCAAAATGGGGTTGAACCCCGCCCCGAGCGCGATCAGCGCCCCCACCCGCCCCCGCATCGTGATCGACCCGGCATCTGGCTTGATCAAGCCATTGAGCATCTTTAACAGCGTCGTCTTACCAGCCCCGTTATGCCCAATCAGCCCCAGGCATTCCCCCCGGCGAAGCTCGAAGCTGACGTCTTTTACCGCGTAAAACTCGCCGTCCCGAAGCCCTGCGCCATCTGGCGCAATAGATTCTTTATTACCAAGGATATCATGAATTAACACAGATTCAGAATCCGAACCCGTTTGGTCCATGGAATCACGGCGGTCATTCGCAGAGCGAATGGAAGCGAGTTTTTTGGAGTCCATCTGCAAGCCCGCTTGCGAGTGGCCTTCCAAAAACTCGCCCGAATCAGCCTGCCGATTCCCACCTGCAGTTCCATATCCGTGCCCATCCGAGCCATCCGTGGTTAAATTTTTGTGCTCAGTCGGCAGCATGCGGCTCCTTCCAAAGGGTTTGAGCTCTGATGCAATATCGCACACCCCATACCACAGCGATTTCTTCAGCGACCGACAGAATTTCTTCGAAACCCCTTCGACTCGGACCAGGACTTCGTCGTCACTTTTACTCATATTTTAAAAATTTGGTCTCTGTAAATTGGATACCTCTGCCGTTTATTACAACATTCATGAGAATATTGGAATTTCCGTTATTTTCCCTTATACAAAAGGGTCTTAAATTAGCACAACGAAAGACCTCCACTCTTTAGGCCGCAGCGAGTTCGCGGACATGGGGCAAGTCACGGGATCCCATGGGGCGAACGGCATCCCTGTCGACTGTAACGAGAGCCACCGTGTGGCCGTCGTATCCCACAAATTCGACTTCGAATGCCTCGCCTTCCCCATGCACGAGCACAACGGTGCCCACATCGCCATGCTCCAAACCCTGCTCCGGCATGTCCCGGGTCAAGACCAGGGCATCCAATTCATCGATTTTTTTCATAGTTTGAAGCATTGGAAAAATGCTTCACCTTCTGCTGCCGGGCGTGAATTTTTTTCCGGTCAGGTCGCCCACGGATTGAAGGTGGCGGCGTGACGAAAATCCGCGCCGTTCCTCGTGGCTACGGGGATTCCATGCCGGACGGCCATGGCGTCGATCAAACTGTCCCAGAGGGCTTGGGGCTGGCGTTTGACTTCCAAGCTGTGTCGCAATTTCGCCCAGACCAAGGCGGTTTCGGAATCCCAGTCCACAACGAGACTGGAAAATTCGCTCAGAAATTCCGCGAGCTTTCGGGAAATTTCCTCTCGCCGGGCAAGCGAGGGCGCGGCTTCGGCACCTTCCTGAATTTCCGCAATGACGACGACCGGGATTAACCATTCGGAGGAGTCCAGCCAGTCCAGCACCGATGCGGCGGGGTCTTTTTTCCACAACTCGTAGAGGACATTGGAATCGAGCAGGTATTGGCTCATCGGCGCTCGGGCATTTCGACGGGGCCGATCGAGGCAAGCAGGCGAAGGGCGCGTTTGCGGTCGGGCTCAACCATGGGAACGATCGCGGCGATGTTGCGGCCATGCTCGGTGAGGACCACTTTTTTGGAGGCATGGATGACGGGGCCAAGGATGCGGCTGGTCTCGCGGCGAAGCTCGGTAAGGGTGGCTTTCATTTGTGTGAAAAATACATACTTTTTCAGTTTGGTTAATCCCTACCCGCCCATGCGCACAATCAAATGCGGCATCGCGAGTCGATACAGCACTAGGCCAAGGAAGGTGGCCAATGCGGCGCAGGCCGTGACGATCCAGAAGGCGGGCAAGAGCGTAAGCGGCTGCGCAGTGAGGCATTCGCGTGCGGTGGTGATGAGGGGCGAGATGGGGTTCCATGTCGCAAGCCAGCCAGCAAGACCCTCGGTGCGTGCGGGATAAACCACGGGCGTGAGGAGCATCCAAAATTGCGCGATGATCGGGATGCCGCGCCCCACATCGCCATAGAGGCCGGCCAAGGGAGTGAGCGCCAGGCCAATGGCGAAACCGGTGAGCAAAAGCGAGGCCATGGCAACTGGAAAGAATAATAGGCTCGCATCAACGGGAACCTGCCAAAAAATCATGACGGCGATCACCAAAACGAGCCGAACAAAAAAGTTGAAGACCACCATATAAAGACCGCCGAGCAGGATGGCTTCGCGAGGAAAGTTGATTTTTGCCAACATGGACTTGGCGGAGTTGAAGGAACTTGGCGGGCTCATGATCGCATCCACGAAGACCTGCCACAAAAGCGTGCCCATCATAGCAAAAGCTGGATAAGGAATGCCCGTGCCTGTGATTTGCACAATCCCTTGCGAATTCAAGAAAATAAAGGTCATCGAGGCCACAAGCGGCGGCAGGAACGCCCAGATGTAGCCGAGGAAGGTCTGCCGGTATTGCGCGCTGAGATCGCGAATGAAAAGCCTCCAGGCAAGTTCACGACCTGCCCATATATCCTTGGCGATGGTTCCCACGAGCTTGGCGGGATGACCAAGGAGCGGCTCGGGTGAGTAGACGCGAACGGGGAGTTCAGAAGTGGTCATGTTTTTATGGAGCCTTGAGATCGATCGAAGCCGGTCAAAATTTGCCGGCGAGGGCTTTGACGATGGGGAGGACCCTGCCAAAAAACTTATACCAGCCTGCGATCTGTCCGACGCGGGATTTTTCGAAATGGGCGGTGGGTGAGGCGGGGTCGATGCTGGTCTCGAGGACGCTCAGGCGGTTGGGGCCATTTTCGAGGTGGGGATCGATGCGGTCGCGGAGGTAGCCGCTGGCGAGCTTGCGCAGGCTGGTCTCGGCGGTGAAGTGTTCTTTGCGGATGCCGGGCAGGTAGACTTGGTTCACGGCGCCGAGGGAGCGGAGCCAGCGCAAGCCTTCGCTCGCAGATCCGCGACTGAGCTGCAGGCGCATCTGCACGTCGTCGAGCGAGAGGGGTTCCGGCGTGCTGAAGAGGAGGCCGTAAATTTCACCGATGGATCGCGGCAGCGAGAGGGCTCCGAAGACGTGAATAAAAAGCGCGACAGACTCGAGCTGAAAGGCGCTGAGTGGAGCAGGCGGCGCTGTTTGGTGATCTTCTCTCCGTGGGGATCGGGAACTTTTTACAGACAAGCTGCCGCCCTTGGTAAATGGAGCGTCTTTTACCGGTGGCATGGTAAGAATATTGTTTTCCACGAGCCTCTGTGAGGGGGGGTGACGAGAGAGACGATATGCAGCTTTTACCAATGTTCAATATTTTTTGAACATTTTATTTTGCTTGGCGATCCGCCTACGCGCTGCGCGGCTAAGGCGTGGCTTTTTGAGGTCGAGAGCCTTGGCATTTCTGGCACTGGCCCCTGGACGCTCGACAGCACTTTGGACCTATCATTCAACTTCCCGATATTGAGATACGGATATTTCTTCACCCGCACCTTGTGTCAGCAGCGATTCACATCATGCGCCGACTACCCCGATCCAACTTCACCGAGGCGACAAAGCTTGGCGACAAAGCTTGGAGACAGTCAAGTTGGGGACCTGCGTGGGAGACTTCTGAAGGTGGCCCGAGGGGCAAAAGTATCCGCGTTACTTTTGTTTTCCTAATGGAGAGAATTATTTCCAGCCATCGGCACCGCAGAGGCAAATGGTATCTTATCGCGAAGATCCGAAAAAAGTTGAAGCCCGGCGCAACAAGTGTCGAGACGGGCTTTTGTTCATAAAAGGAAGAACAAGGAGCCTGATTCCACTTGAATTTTTAGAGTTCACAGGCTGCATCGATCGCTGCGAATTCGCTGGGCGCAAGATGTGTTTTTTCCAGGGCGGCGACATTTTCCTGAATCTGCTTGAGGCTGCTGGCGCCGATGAGGACGGATGTGACGGCTGGGCGAGCGAGCACCCATGCCAGGGCGAGTTGAGCCAGAGTCTGACCGCGATTCGCGGCAATCTCTGCGAGAGCGCGAACGCGTTGCATTTTTTCGTCGGTGACCTGGTCTGGCTTTAAAAATCCATGGGGTTTGCTGGCTCTGGATCCGTCTTCGATTCCGTGCAGGTAGCGGCTTGTGAGAAGCCCCTGTGCGAGCGGGCAGAACGCGATGCAGCCGGCGCCCACATCGAGAAGGACATCTGAGAGCCCATCCTCTACCCAGCGGTTGAATAAATTATACTGGGGCTGGTGAATGAGGAGCGGAACACCGGCGGAAGCGAGGAGATCAGCGGCGCGGCGAGTCATATCGGCGGGATAGCTGGAAACGCCTGCGTAGAGGGCCTTGCCGGAGCGCACGGCTTGCACGAGAGCGCTTAGGGTCTCCTCGAGTGGAGTTTCCGTATCGGGGCGGTGGCTGTAAAAAATATCCACATAATCGAGCCCAAGGCGCTTGAGACTTTGGTCTAGGCTGGCCAGGAGCGATTTCCGGGAACCCCACTCGCCGTGCGGACCCGGCCACATGCGGTAACCGGCCTTGGTCGAGACAACGAGCTCATCCCGGTGTGCGCGCAGGTCGTTTTTTAAAATCCGTCCGCATGTCTCCTCGGCACTGC
>CAXNGJ010000113.1:0-5005 GCA_964201895.1 Terrimicrobiaceae bacterium | reverse complement strand
ACAAGCCGATAGCTTCGAGCGCAAAATCCAAATCTGCGAACGCGCCTATCGCATGCTTGTCGATGAAGTGGGATTCCCGCCGGAGGACATCATTTTTGATCCAAACATCCTCACCGTTGCCACCGGCATCGAAGAGCACAACGACTACGCGAACGCATTCATCAATGCCACTCGATGGATCAAGGAAAACCTCCCCTACGCCCGTGTGAGCGGCGGCATCAGCAACATCTCGTTTTCTTTCCGAGGCAACAATCCTGTGCGCGAGGCCATGCACGCCGCGTTCCTCTATCACGCTATTAAGGCTGGGCTGGACATGGGTATCGTGAATGCCGGTCAGCTTGGCATTTACGAGGACATTCCTAAAGACCTCCTGGAGCTCATCGAGGATGTCCTACTGAACCGCCGTCCGGATGCCACCGAACGACTCGTCACGTTTGCCGAGAATTTCAAAGCCTCGAAAACCGGAGGCACTGGCTCCGCTCCCGTGCAAGACACCGCCTGGCGCGAACTCCCTGTGGAGAAGCGACTGCAGCATGCGCTCATCAAGGGCATCGTGGATCACATCGACGCCGACACCGAGGAGGCACTGAACAAATACGGCAAGCCACTGTCAGTCATCGAAGGCCCGCTCATGGACGGCATGAAAATCGTCGGTGACCTCTTCGGTGCCGGGAAAATGTTCCTCCCGCAAGTCGTGAAAAGCGCCCGCGTGATGAAAAAATCCGTCGCCTGGCTCACCCCGCTCATGGAAGCCGAGCGCGCCGCGAATCCGAATGCCCGCACGCAGGGCCGCATTCTCATGGCCACGGTGAAAGGCGATGTCCACGATATCGGCAAAAACATCGTTGGCGTTGTCCTGGCCTGCAATAATTACGAAGTCATCGACATGGGAGTCATGGTTCCCTGTGAAAAAATCCTCGCCACCGCGCAGGAAAAAAAATGCGACATCATCGGCCTCTCTGGCCTCATCACGCCATCCCTCGACGAGATGATCCATGTTGCGAAGGAAATGCAGCGTCAGGGTTTCACCATCCCGCTCATGATCGGCGGTGCCACCACCAGCAGGGCGCACACGGCCGTCAAAATTTCCCAGTATTACGCCGGTGGAGTTGTTCATGTCCTCGACGCCTCACGCGCTGTAAATGTCGCCAGTTCGCTTCTCAGTCCCGATCAAAAACCTGCGTTCCTCACGAACCTAGAATCCGACTACGAAAAACTCCGCGTAGAACATGCCGGACGCCAAGCAGGGAAGCCAATGCTCCCTCTCGCAGAGGCCATCGCGAACGCACCCAAGCTTTCGCATGACAACATTGCTATCCCGGAGCAAACGGGTGTGGTTGTTTTTGAATCGAAAGCTTCTGGAAATATTTCGCTAAAAGATCTGATTCCATTCATCGACTGGTCGCCGTTCTTTCACACATGGGAACTGCACGGCCGGTATCCTGGTATTTTTGATGACCCGAAATGCGGGGTCGAGGCGAAGAAGCTTTTCGACGACGCCCAAGCTTTGCTCGCCGAGATTGTCGCCGATGACAGCCTACAACTTCGCGGAGTGTGCGGACTTTTCCCGGCGAACCGCGAGGGCGAGGATATCGTTGTTTACACCGACGAGTCGCGCACCAAAGAAGCCGTGCGCTTTTACGGATTGCGCCAGCAAATGAAAAAGCCTGAGGGGCAGTTCAACTTCTCCATCGCTGACTTTGTCCTACCCGCGCCGGCCAAGGATTATGTCGGCGCTTTTGCCGTCACTTCCGGTCACAACATGCTCGAATTAGTGAAAAAATTCAAAGCTGCGCACGACGACTACAATGTCATCATGACAGAGGCCATTGCCGACCGCTTTGCCGAGGCGTTCGCGGAATACATGCACAAGTTCGCCCGCGAAGTCTGGGGCTTTGGCAAGACCGAGAACCTCACTCCCGAGGAACTCATCCGCGAAAAATACCGTGGCATCCGTCCCGCTCCTGGCTATCCCGCGCAGCCCGACCACACCGAAAAGTGGGCGATCTGGAAACTCCTCGATGCGGAGCGTAATACCGGCATCACGCTCACTGAGAGCCTTGCCATGTTCCCGGCGAGCAGCGTGAGCGGACTCTATTTTGGACATCCCGAGTCAAAATACTTTGCCGTCGGAAAAATCGAGCGCGATCAGATTGAAAGCTACGCGCAGCGGAAAGGCATGTCGGTCGAAGAAGCCGAGAAGTGGCTCCAGCCTTACCTCAACTATGATGCGGACAGCCAGCTTACGCGTCCTTGTCAGTCGGGAGTCACTAACTGATTTAAAATATGAAAACTCTCGTCATCGGCCACCGCAACCCGGATATGGACTCGATCTGCTCTGCCATTGGATATGCGGAGTTCAAGCGCGCAACCGGCATGGAGGGCGCCGTGGCAGCGCGGTGCGGAAACACCAACCAGCGCATCGATTTCGCTCTTAACAAATTCGGCCTTGAGGCCCCTGTTTTCTTTGCCGATGTCTATCCACGTATCGAGGATGTCATGCAGCGGAATGTCGTCAGCATTCACCGTGACGCCCCTGTTTATCAGGCCATGACGCGCTTCGGTGAGGACAAGTTCCGCGGTCTGCCTGTTGTCGATGACGCCCGCAACTGCATCGGATTGCTCTCCGCATTCAAGTTGGGGAAATATCTGTTCCCGCCGATTGAAAATCTATCCTCCAGCCGCATTGTCGAAGCCTCGATCGCACACATCCGTGAGGCCATCCGCGGAATGCTCATCACTGGCAGGGAGGATGCCGTCATCCGTCCACGAACGCTCGTCGTGGCGGCGATGCTCCCCGACTCTTTCAAAAAGCGACTCGAGCAGCTTGATATTCCCTCCACTGTTCTGATTGTCGGCGATCGTTGGAATATCCAGGAACTCTCCATCCTTGCCGGCGTTCCAGCCATCATCATCACGAACAATTTCTCCCCGCCAGATAAGATTCTCGCGCTTGCTCAGGAGCACGGAACGACCCTGCTCTCGTCGCCGCATGACACCGCCACCACGACGCTTCTGGCGCGTGCGGCTGTGACGGCGGGACAAATGCTCTCGCCCGATTTTACCTGCCTCCCAGCCGATGCCACATTGCGGCAGACGCGCAACGACCTGGCGATGACATCGCAATTCGCCTTCCCCGTGCTCGGGCCGCAGGGGCGTATGCTGGGAATCATTTCCAAGAGCGATCTGCTCAGGCCGGTGCCACGGCAGCTGATTCTTGTGGATCACAATGAACTCACGCAGGCGGTTGCAGGTGCCGAGGAGTTGCCCATCGTCGAAATCCTCGACCACCACCGCATCGGCGTGGCTCCCACTCAGCAACCGATCCTTTTCATGAACCGCCCGGTGGGCTCAACCAGCACGATTGTGGCGGATTGTTTCCGCATGGCCCGCATTCCCATCCCCAAGCCGGTGGCGGGATTGCTCATGTGCGGAATGATTTCCGACACCCTGAATCTTACCTCGCCCACTACGACTGCTGTGGACCGCGAAATCATGCAGGAACTCTCCAAAATCTGTGGCGTGAAGCCGAGCGATCTCGCCAACGAGATTTTCAGTGTCGGCTCGCCGCTTCTCACCCTTTCCACCAAGGAGGTCATCACCGCCGACTGCAAGGAATATGACGAGCGGGGCGTGCTCTTTAGCGTCTCCCAGATCGAGGAAATCAGCTTCGCGCAATTCGAGAAGCAGCGCTCCGCACTTCTGGACGAGCTTGAGAAATACCGCGTGTCGCATGGTTACTTCTTCTCCACCCTTTTGATTACCGATGTGAACACCCAGAACTCGGTCCTTCTTATCAGGGGCTCCGAGAGTTTCACCCGCCTCATCGATTTTCCTGAGGACGGTCTCCACGCTTGGCGCCTCGACGGCATCGTGTCCCGCAAGAAGCAGCTCCTGCCCTACCTCACGGAAACGCTGGCTCGCATGGCCTGATTGATAGAGGTGATGGCTCCATGAAATTCGGCGACAATCTCACCGGTTCGCTCCTCGTGGCCCATCCCTGTCTGCACGATCCGAACTTCCGCCGCACCATTGTTTTTCTCTCACAACATTGCCCTCACGAGGGAGCGACGGGATTTGTCCTGAACCGTCCGCTTCAAGCTCTGCCGGATGCCGGTGTGCCCGTCTTTTTCGGCGGCCCCGTCGGCGCAGATGAGAGCCTCCTCACGAGCCTTCAATGGCGGGAAAACCCCACACTCGTGGCGTTTCGGGCCTTCACCGATGTGGCCGATGCCGAATCACGTCAGGGCTGGGAGAAGGGCCTTCGAATTTTCGAAGGATACGCCGGTTGGTCTCCCGGTCAGCTTGAGCAGGAGATCAAGGGCAACACTTGGCTCGTCATTCCGCCCACGCGCGAGCTCATTGAAATGATTGATCCCTTCCCTGCGTGGCAGGGTATCATGCGGAATTCCGGCCCTCTCCTGCACCTTCTCTCCGAGGCGCCGGATGATCCTGGATTGAACTGAGCGGCTTTCCAAACGCGCCACGGCTTGCATTCCGCGGAGGGGCTTTGTTTCGCTCCCGACGCGTAGTCGGCACAAAAGAAAAAACCGGCCTGATGATCAGGCCGGTCTTTTGCGTGGGGGAAATTTTGTGCTCGTTAGCTTTACTTCACGACGCCAAATTCGGCACGGCGGTTCAATGCCCATGCCTGCTCGTTGCTGGCGGGATCGGCTGGCATTTCACTGCCGAAGCTCACGGTCTGAATCCGGTCGGCGCTGATACCTGCATCGATCAAAGCTTGGCGAACCGCTTGGGCGCGGCGTTCGCCGAGGCCTCGGTTGTATTCCTGAGTGCCACGCTCGTCGGTGAAGCCGGCGATGATGAGGCGCTGGGAGGAATCCTTCATCGCGGTGGCGACTTGCTGAACTTTAGAAGTTTCAGTTGGCTCCACGGCGTAGCTGTCGTAGCCGAAACGAACAGGCGAGAATTGGCCTTTTGTCACGCTATCGCTAAAGAAGTTCGCTCCGCCTTCGAAGCGCTCTGAGAGCGGCGTGCTGGTCAC
>CAXNGJ010000112.1:0-5060 GCA_964201895.1 Terrimicrobiaceae bacterium | reverse complement strand
GATTGGATTTGAAAGTCCCGCCGAGTTTGATGCGTTGATGGAGGTTTTTGCAAAACACCGCCTCGATTTGCTCACGGTGCATGGCCGCACGGTGGCTGAAAAATACGGCCCACATGTGCATCTGGACCGCATTGCCCAGGCGGTGCGCTTCCTGCCGTTTCCTGTGCAGGCAAATGGCAATGTCATCTCTGCCGCCAGTGCAGTGGAAACGCTTGCGCAAACCGGTGCGGCGGGTCTGATGATCGGGCGCGGGGCGATTCGCAATCCGTGGATTTTTTCGCAGATTCGCGACCGCCTGGCTGGGCGTGAGCTGTCTTTGCCGACAGGTCGGCAGGTTCTGGACTATATCTCCGACTTATATGAGGCCGTGTGCAGTCCTGGTGTTCCTGAAAAGGCCCAAGTTCAGAAAATGAAAAAATATATGAACTTCCTCGGCGAGGGGCTCGATGATTCGGCTGCGTTCCTGTATGACATCCGCCGGTGCGCCACGCAGGATGAGTTTTTCAGCATTTGCTCGTGCCACCTTGACCACGGGCGGGCGATGCCGCTTCAACCATAGATGATGAGCTGAATATTGTCGGGCAGGTTGGCGGCGACCTGGCTGGCGACATTCCCGCGAAGAACCTTGGCGAGCGAGTTCCGGTGCGTGGCTCCGAGGACGAGAAAGTCGGCTCCAATTGTCGCAGCTGTGTCCACGATGAGCGGGGCGCTTTCCGAGGCGGTTGCAAAAAGTGGAATCGTCGTGATGCCGCGGGCTTTTCCAATCTGCAGGGCTGTGTTGAGGATCGCGCTGACCTCGGGATCGTCCCTCCAGTTCGTCGGCCCTCCCGAGGATTTGCCCGGATAGAGCACCGCGATTTCCCGAACGCAGAGCACATAGAGCGCTGCCTTGCGAAGTTCGGCTTCGTCGAATGCGAATGCCAGCGCCGGGGTGAGTCCGCGCACGGAAACCAAGATTTTCTGGGTTTCCTGCACCGGCTTGCGGAGGTTCTCGATCAACTCGGGTTTGACGATCTGAGCGACCTCGCGGCTGACCGTGAGTGTGGTGATGCCGCTCAGGCGGCGCGCGTAGGCCCAGAGGCCGAGGCCGGCTATCAAGACGCAGACGACAAAAAACAACGCATCGTGTTTCGTCTGTGCGAGAGTGAATTCGACCGCTATCAGGATGAGCGCGGTGAAGCCCATGAGTAGACGCTCGGGGAGCGACATCTCCAGTTTCTTGTTCGTTGCCGATGAGGCCAGATTGATAGCAATCGCGCCCACCACGCCGATGGCGTAGAGCGCGGCGAGGCTTTCAAAATTGTCTGTGACAAGCAGCACAACGATCGGAAGGGCCACCGAGATGGCTAAAGGCACCTTTGGAACGCCGAGGCGGTTCAGTTTGGAAAACTGTTTCGGCATATCGCCCTCGCGGGACATCATGAAAAGCAGGCCCAAAAGGGCAGCCACAGCCGTATTCACCGCGCTGAGCAGGAGGAGTGCGAAAATAATACCAACGATCAGCCCAAAAGCGTTTCCAAAAGCGTTTCCGAAAGCCATGGCTCCGTATTGCTCGGCCATGAAGCGCAGCGTGTCCTCCTTGCGTTCGACGATCTCCGGTGCGAGCGACTCCGGCAGGGAGAGCATCGCCCAGCCAAGTAGAAGTGTGCCCAGGCTCACTTCAATGGCGACAGGGATGATTGCCTTGGCCGATGTTTTGCCAATGCGAGGATTCCCCGGAGGCGAGCCCTTGTCGGGTTTCATTGTGCCTGTGAGATTTGCAATCGCCTCGACGCCGCTCAGAGCGAGAATAACGCCAACGAAGGAAACCCAGATATGTCCCCAGCTTCCTTCCAGTGGTCTCAGGTTTTGAAAGGTGAGGTGGGGGATACTCAGGGCTATGATGCCAATAATAACAATCACTGTCGGCAACGCCAAAGCCACTGCGAGATTTCCGCTGTGGCGGGGGCCTAGCAAATTGATGGCTCCGATTACCAGAATCACCGCGATCGTCGCCACCATGATGTAGTCCTTCGGGATGCCAAGGTAGCTCATGGCCGCCCATCCGCTGAGTGCCGCAGTGACGGTGAGGTCTGCCACAAGCAGAAGGGCCGCCACAACCGAGAGGACTTTTCCATGCGCACCGGCTGCCGAGTAAACGCCGCCTCCTTCGGGGAAGCAGCGGCAAATGACAATATAGTTCAGGCCCACGAGTAGCGAAAGCACGCAGACGGCTATGATGATCGGAAGCGAGGCAAAGCCGATTGCCGCAAAGGTGAGGCCCAAGACATACGCTTTGCTGGTTCCCCAGTCGCCATAGAGGAGCGCCGAGGCCCGCTGCCAGTCGAGATTGCGGGGGCGTTGAATAGAGATGTTGTCCAAAGTGGGAGGAGTTTTCAGCAGAGGGGTGGCGTTGTGGCAAATCAAATCTTGTCCCGTCCGCGCCTCTGTTGTCTTGCTTGAAGCTCGCTGCTGCCTTAGCAGGAGATGAGTGAATATCTACGCGAGAACGATCCGCTATTTCCGCCCCTTCGCTTTCGCCACGGCGGGAGGCGTTGGTCTCACACTGGTTTCCATTGGATTCAATCTCCTCAAGCCCTGGCCCTTCAAATTCATCGTCGATGGTGTATTGGATTCTTCGGCAGGAACCGCCGAGACGCGTGTGCTTTTAAAGGAGTGGTTCGGCGCCACTTCGCCATCACTCGTTGTTTTCTGGCTCTGCCTCGCGATGGTTTTGATCAGCCTTCTCGCCGGCTTGGTGAATCTGGGTTCGAATTACCTTTTCGTCCGCGTGGGTCTCCAGTCTCTACTGAAGCTGCGCACGGACCTCTACACGGCTTTGCAGAACCTGCCGCTCAAGTTCCACGATTCCCGTCGCAGTGCGGACTCGAGCTTCCGCGTGGCCTACGACTCTCAGAGTATTCAGACGATTTACAACAAAGGTTTCGCGACGGTGCTCTCATCGGTCGTCATGCTGGTGGCGACTTTTTTTGTGATGGTGCGAATGAATTGGCCGCTCACGCTGGCTTCCCTTGCGATTTTGCCGCCGGTTGTCTGGGCGATCCGCTTCTACGCCGTTCGTGTTAGGAATCAATCCACCGACATCCATGAGCGCGAGAGCGATCTGCTCACCATCGCTCAGGAGGGTTTGAGTCAAATCCGGATGGTTCACGCTTTCGGACGCGAGGCCTTCGAGGTCGATCAATTTCGCCGCCGTGCCTCGAGCAGTCTGGAGGCGAATATGAAGCTCAACATGACTTCCGTGGCAAGCGCCTTGGTCGTCGGAACCCTCATGGCCGCCGGCACGGCGCTCATGTATTACATAGGCTCCCTGCAGGTCATGAATCCCGCAGCAGCCTTCACTCTGGGAGACCTGCTGGTTTTTTCCTCCTATCTCCTCATGCTTTATCAACCCTTGGAGCAGCTCACCTACACAGCGTGGGCGCTTGAAGGTGCCGCAGCCGGGGCTCAGCGGTGCTTCGAGGTTCTGGACCGCCAGGACGATGTGCCCGACGCGCCGGATGCCGTGGATTTGAAAGAGGTGAGGGGACGCATCGAGTTTGCAGGGGTTGGCTTCGGCTACACGGAAGAGCGGGGGGTTTTGCAGGATATCAATTTTACCATCGAACCCGGCCAGACCGTCGCATTTGTAGGCGGCACTGGCACTGGCAAAAGCACTCTGCTGAGCCTTGTGCCCAGATTCTATGATCCCACGGGCGGCACGGTGTCGCTCGACGGGCGGGACCTGCGCTCCATCACAAAAAAGAGCCTGCGTTCACATATCGGCATGGTTCTTCAGGACACGCTCCTTTTTTCAACCACGATCCGCGAAAACATCGCCTACGGGAAACCCGGCGCGACGGATGCCGAGATCGAGGAGGCTGCGAGAAAAGCCCAGGCGTTGGACTTCATTCAACGCATGCCGAAAGGGTTTGACAGCCCAGTCGGGGAGCGTGGCGGCCACCTGAGCGTCGGCCAGCGCCAGCGCATCGGAATTGCCCGGGCATTTCTCAAAAATGCGCCGATTCTTTTACTGGACGAGCCGACCAGTGCCCTCGATCCCAGCACCGAGCACGCCATCATGGGAACAATCCTGGAACTCATGCGTGGCCGGACGACGCTCATCATCACACACCGACTCACCACGATTCACGGCCTCGGGCGCATCGTGGTTCTTCAAAATGGTCGCGTTGTGGAAGATGGATCCGGCGCGGAGCTCGTAGCGCGGAGGGGCGCTTATGCGGCACTTTACCGCGACACGATGGCTCAGAGCGGATAGCCCGTCGTATTTATTTTCCTGTTTTTTTAGCCTTCGTCGCCTTGGCCTTGGGAGCTTTTTCCTCTCCTGCAGGAGCCTCTTCAACCGGCACATCTGTTGAGGGGCTGCTCGTCGGTTCGTCAAACTTGCCTGGTGACAGTAAGGAGTCCGCAAGCGCCTGATTGGAATCAGCGGATTCCGCCTGAGGCTCAGCTGGAGCATTCTGAATTTCGGGAATCAACGGCTCAAATGTGGACTTCGGCGGCGGGGGTGCCGGACGCTCGAATGTCACAGATTGGTCGCGCTCTGGTATCTCTGCCAGCAGGCGCTCCACGATTTCAAAAACCTCCTCTTCGACACGCACGGGATGGCTTTCCTTCAATACAAACACCGCCCGCTTGTCCTGATCCGGGACTTCCGTCCAGCCTTGAATGCTGAAGTCCTTCGACGTCCCCGTCTGCCGCGCCTGGATCGAGGCTTTTGTTTTGGCGACACCGGAGGAATTCGTAAGAACTACCTGCAGCGAGCCAGTGCGTTCGCTCAAGTTTACCGAACGCTGAAATCCCCACGAGCCGCCGCCAAGGGGGGCTGAGGAAAGTGCATCCTTGAGGAAAGTTTCAGCCAAATCGACAAAACCAAACGCTGTTAATTTCATAGTCTATTTGCATCAAGATCCCAATCCTCATGCGGTGTCAAGTTTGTGAAGGGGGAAGCTTGAATGCCGGAATTCTTCTGGTAGCGTGACAAGTCGTATGTATTTATCTTTCGACTGCTAAGACCTGATGGCGCTTGACCGCATATTGATAGTTGATGACACAGCGAT
>CAXNGJ010000111.1:0-5079 GCA_964201895.1 Terrimicrobiaceae bacterium | reverse complement strand
GCCATTTCGACTCGCAAACCTCCTCCGAAGCACGTTCGAACCACGGGCCGGACAGAAAATTTGTATTCTGATCGACCTCCCGGATGCATCGCACATCAAGGACTTCACCTTTTTGAAAAATCCAGAACTCACGATTCAAAGAAACGCCGTGAAGTTCTTCTTGGAGCCGCTCCGTGACGGCACACTTGCCGAACTCGGACTCGGTGGCGGCGAGATGTATGCCTACAAAATCACAGGCGGCAGCAACCTCGACCTCCCCGATGAGGCGTGCACGCCCGAGGGACGCACAGTCAGTCTGGAGAAGGATGTCTACCCGCACTACGACATCATTCTCTGCATCTCGACCTATTCCGCCACGGCGCCACTCACCGCTTTTGCCAAGCAATACGGCTTCCGAGGTGCCACGCTCCACGGGGTGAATCAAACGATCCTCCGCACAGGCCTCGCGGTGAGTTACGACGACGTAAGCGTTGATGCCGAAAAAATGCGCCTCGGCATGACCAAGGCCGATTGGGTGGAGATCGATTTTCTGTTCAACGGAAAAAACCACACACTCCGACTCGAACTCGGCGGCCAAGAGGCACAGAAAAGCCACGGCCTCTGCCGGGGCGACGAACCGGATGTCGCCAACCTGCCGGCTGGCGAAATTTATTATGTGCCCACCGGAGCTTCGGGCGAATTCCCCATGCGCTACGAAGATGGAACGATCGGCCTCATGCATGTCGCCGGCGGCCGAATCCAGAAAGCCGAACTCCTCAGTGGCGACGCTTCGGTCGTAGAAGCTCATAACAAGAAACTCGTTTCCGACCCTGTGACGGGCGAACTCGGCGAACTGGGCTTCGGCACACAAATCCTCCCTGTGTCGGGCCGTGACATTCAGGACGAAAAAATCCGGGGAACAATCCATGTGGCGACCGGCCGCAGTGATCATCTGGGCGGCTCGCTGACGCCCGACAAATTTGCGGAGCACCTCAACGCGACGCACGACGACATTCTTTTTGCACCGCACAAAACACCGGAGATTCTCGTCACCCAGGCCCGCATGCATAGGCACGGAGAGACGGTCGTTTTGATAGAAAACTTCGAGCCTTCCGCCTACATCAACAGCCTGCTCGCCTGAGCAGGACTGAGATTCAGCGGTTATTCAAAAACCACTCGTAGGCATCCCGTATACCCTCCTTGAGGCCGATGCGGGGGTTCCATCCGAGGGCAAGAAGCCTGCCCACATGCATCAGCTTGCGCGGGGTTCCATCGGGCTTTGAGGTATCAAAGACGAGCGATCCCTCGAAGCCGAGCACCTCGCAGACGGTCTCCACAAGTTCCTTGATCGAGACATCCTCGCCGCAGCCGATGTTGACGATTTCAGGCGAGTCGTAGTTTTCGAGAAGGAAGAAACAAGCGTCGGCGAGGTCATCCACGTGAAGAAACTCGCGACGTGGAGTGCCGCTGCCCCAGACGGAAACCTCCTTGGCTCCGCCCTGTTTGGCCTCATGCACCTTGCGGATCAAGGCTGGAAGGACATGGGAAGTGTGGAGATCGAAATTGTCATTCGGCCCGTAGAGATTAGTCGGCATCCCGGAGATGAAATTTTTCCCATACTCGCGGGCATAAGCCTGGCAGAGCTTGATGCCAGCAATCTTTGCAATGGCGTAGGCATCGTTCGTCGGCTCCAGCGGACCGGTGAGCAACGCATCCTCCGTGAGCGGCTGGGGGGCCAATTTCGGATAAATGCAGGAGCTGCCGAGGAATAGGAGTTTCGTTACTCCAAAGTCGGCTGCGGCTTGGATGACATTGTTCTGAATCGTGAGGTTCTCGATGAGAAACTCGACCGGCTTCTCATAATTTGCGGCAATCCCCCCCACCCTTGCGGCGGCATCCACCACATAATTCGGACGCTCGGATTCGAAAAAACCACGCACGGCGCCGCGATCCATGAGGTCAAGTTCCTGCCGTGTGCGGGTGAGGATGTTTTCAACGCCAGCCCGCTGGAGCCGCCTCACGATGGCGCTCCCGACCATGCCACGATGCCCCGCCACAAAAACCTTTGCCTCTTTTTTCATGCTGTGTTTTTAGCGGACTTGGTCTTCCCCGCAAGACAGGATCACCCTGCGCGCAGGCCTGCTTCGAGCGTGGGATGTCGAAACGCGTAGCCCAAGCTCTCCGCCACCGCCGGACGAACGCGCACACTGTCGAGCATGACATGCGACAACTCGCCGAGCGCGAGTTTGAGGGCACAGGAAGGCGCGGGCAGAATCGCGGGACGTCGCACCACACGCGCCAGCGTGCGGGTGAACTCGGCATTCCGCACCGGCTCCGGATTTACGGCGTTCACCGCACCACTCACCGATTGGTTTTCCACCGCCCAGAGAATCATCCCGGCGACATCGTCCACATGGATACAACTCATCCACTGCCGCCCATTGCCGAGATTCCCTCCCAAGCCGAGTTGAAAAACAGGACGCACCAAGCCCATCGCACCGCCTGGTCCGGTCACAAAGCCAATACGAAGCCGCACCAGGCGGCACCCGAGCGCCTCGGCAGGCATCGCCGCAGCCTCCCAGGCCTGGCACACCTCCGCCAGAAAACCACTTCCCGCTGGAGCTGATTCATCGATCTCCCGCTCGCCCGTGTCACCGTAAAAACCAATCGCCGAGGCATTGATCAGCACGCCAATGCCCGAATGAAGACTGCCAACCACCTTGCGCGTTGTTTCCACACGGCTGCGCAGGATTTTGTCCTTCTTCGATGCGGTCCACAGTCCCAGAATCGGCTCCCCCGCGAGGTTCACCACGGCATCCAAGCCCGAAAAATCGAGACCCCCGTTCGCTTCAATTCTGCGAAACCCGGCCCTCGCGCTTCGGGAGAACCGCACCGCGCCATGCCCTGCCGCTTCGGCCATACGGCACAGCCTCGCCCCCACATACCCTGTTGCACCAATGACTCCGATTTTCATGTTGAAAACAAAATGCGTCTGCAACCGTTCAAGCGCCAGAAAGAATCTGCGCAGCCACCTCGCGTCCCGCAAGCCATGCGGATTCCACACGCGACTCGGCGAGCAAATCCCCCGCGAAATGCCATCCCTCGGGCAGGGCCGGGATTTCCATTTTCTGTGAAATGCGGGCATACCGCCAGCGGTGCGGATGCAGGGCGCGGAAGGCGCTCGATGGAATTTCCCAACGCTCCTCCATGAGTGCCCGCAGATCCACTACCCAGCTTGCCGGATCGTCCTTGAGACGGGTGCGGCTGAATTCCTCCGAGGCGTGAACGACCATCACAGTGAAGCCTTCGCCAACACGCCCGGGCTTGTGATTTTCGCAAGCCGACCAAGCCAGTGCATGGCCCGAACGGTCGCTGATGGCATACCTCGCCGCCGTTGCTCCCACCCACTCACCCTCATAGAGAAAAAGCCCCGCCAAACACGGAGTGTAGGGATCTTCTGCGCCGGAAATCCCAGCCAGTTTTGCGGTCTGCGGCCAAGGAGCCGTGCTGAGGATGAGGTCAAACTCCTCACCGCCCACACGGCGATCTTCCACGGCTTCAATCGTCACACCCGTCCTCACGTCCAAGCCCTCGGCCAGTGCCCGGGCGAGACGGCTGTTCCCCTTGGCATGAAAAAAACGCCCCTCGCCGGGCAGCTCCCGACCGGCCTCATCGAAAATCGGCGATTGGATTTCCAGCAAATCCCCGCCACAGGCCAACCCAACCTCCCGCGAAAAATCCGCATCCCTCATCGTGAAATACTGCGCCCCGTGATCCACCGAGTGCCCCTCCCAGCGCTTCGTCGCACACCGCCCGCCCATGCCACGCGACTTGTCAAAAACCACCACCCGAAGTCCCGCATCAGCCAGCAAACGCGCCGCACCGATCCCAGCCATCCCAGCTCCGATCACTGCCACATATTTGTGTTCCATGGCCCAGACCCTACCGAATCAAATCCAGCCTGGCGCGGATTTAGTTTCGCAACGATACAATCGATTTCTTGCGACTCAACCGATGGAGAAAAAACGCAGCCGCAGTACCAAACAACGCCCATGTGCCTGGCTCGGGAATGACTTGAATAGAACCCTCCACATACAAATCGTTAGCAGTTGGTGAAGAAAGATCTCTTATCCTAACCGTCCCTACTGATCCAGATTCCACTCCACTGGTTGATGTGGCACCATAGGCCCAAAGTCGAAATTCAACGACTTCTGCAGTTGTAAAATCTGAAAAATCCCAACTTGCCCGCTGGATCGAAATGCTATTGGGCAAGGTAAAGGGCGACTGAAGAACAAATTGGCCACCGCCTACTTTGTATCCCCAAAGGGCAGAATTGGGAGCTGTGGAAGAAGCCCCCAGAACATAAGAAATCGCAGTATAAGTGGCTTCAAAACCAGACTGCGCCTGCATGAAAAACGAAACATAATCATCAAGTTCATTGAAAGTGTTTGTCGTGTTCCAACCGGCGCTATTGAACATGGAACCTCCGCTTGCAGCGGCCAGACCAGAAGCTCTTGTTAAAGAGTTAAGGCCAATCGTCGTGGACAAATTTCCACTGATTGTCGTTGCTAAAAAGGATGTTGTCGCACTGCTGTCTGCTATTCCATTGACATTAAAACCAAGGATGGTCTGCGCATGGGCGTTTCCTGCTGACAGAATCTGCATAAATAGAAAAACAGCAAGGCAACTGGCGGAACCTAAAGTGGCACAAGCGTGGCCCCTGTGTACGATTCGCGCTGGAATTATTTGGCGGAGTTTGCGGAAGATGCCAAGAGATTGTAGGCACGATCTGTCTCGGGCCCTTGACTGGAGGGTTTCCATTTCGCCTGCATGGGAATTTTTGATTTGAGTGAGCGTATTCATTTTCGAAACAGGTTGAGTGAAGACGTATTTTTTTCTCCGGAGTACGTACAGAAAATGGTTTAATTGTTACACTTTCGTAACCCTCGAATCGACTCGGGTTCTGTGTGTCCGCCGAAAACCTTTTTGCCTTGAGGGAGCGAGTGTGCGTTGATACGCGACATGTCAAAGCACGTGATCGAAAACACCCCGCAGGATCGGATTCAATATCGCGAGTATAAGATCATTTTGCAGGCGCAG
>CAXNGJ010000110.1:0-5085 GCA_964201895.1 Terrimicrobiaceae bacterium | reverse complement strand
CTTGATCTTCATTTCCGGTGCGTCTCCAAGCAGCAGCAAGAATTCCCAAGGCCTCGGGGCGGGCAGATGAGGGCAAATCCTTCTCGATCCCCTCGCCCATCTGGGTGATTCCACGAAAGTCTCCGGAGTCATAGCGGAGGCGAAGAGCGGCAAGGATGCCCTCGGACTTGATCGCGGAATCCTGTGCGCCAGAGGCCGCCTTATCAAAAAGCTGGAGGGCTTTGAGGGTCGAGCCAAGCTCGGCAGCGAGTCGAGCGGCCTGCAAGGCGGAGCGGGCGGCGACATCGGGCGATGTCGAGCTGTTTGCCAAAAACTCACAGGTCTCGAGAGCGGCTTGCTTTTTTCCTTGTTTCAACTGAATAGCGGCGAGGGCAAGCGCCGCATTTTCGCGGTAGGGATTCGTCCCCTCGGTTGACAGGACAGCCTTGTAGCGGTCTTCGGCGGATTGATTCTGCTGGAGGGCATCGAAGCTTCGTGCGGCGAAGTAGGCGGCGGCCAGGCGAATATCCGGTTGCTTGGCTTCGCGGGCGGCGAGATCGAATTGGATGGTGGCAGGCTGATGAAGATTTTCGGCAGCCAATATTTCGCCGAGGCGGTAGGCCCCTGCAGCGGCAAACTCTCCGGTCTGGAATTGCATGAGCAGCTTTTCGTAAGCGGCGCGGGAGGCGCCGGCATTTCCAGCCATACGGTGGCACTCGGCCAGGCGGAAGAGGGCCGCATCACGGGCGGCCGAAGCAGAGTCTGCGATGAGGAAAGCTTCATACTCCGGAATGGCCAGATCGTAGAGCTTGCGGGAGTAGAGGTTGTTCGCGCGATCCAGCGCCGAGTCCGCATGAGAACCCGCACCGCCAGCCGGCGCGATGCGAATGTTTTGAGGGTCATCCAAAACGGCTGGTGTGGAAGCGGGATGCGCGGTGGCAGGAACCGGAGAAGGTTCCACTGCGGGCGGTGGGACAGCCAGTGCGGGAGCGGGTGGCTTCACCGGCTCCGCACGGCGAACTTCCACAGGTTGCCCATCCGGCAGGCGATCCATCCAAGAAGGATTCTGATAGTTCTCCAGCGCAGGGGCGTTCGCAGGCAAGGCACGGCGAACTTCCTGAGCGTTGCAAATGGCACCAAGGCTTAGAAGGGTAAGAATCGTTGTCCGCTTCATTGCTGTCGGCTTGTCGCAAAAGCAACGTTCCAGATATTCGCCCGGCGGCAGGCATCCAGCACATCCACGACATACCGGTAGTCCGTGCTCTCATCCGCGCGGAGGATCACGGCCTGGTCAGGATAAAGTGAGACAATCTTGGTGAGAGTTTCCAAGAGTGCTGCGGAGTCCATCGCACGGCGGTTCATCACGACCGTGCCGTCGGATTTGATATTTAGAATGACCTCACCCACCGCGCGCCGAGTTTCCTTGCCTTCGCGGGCTTTCGGGACCTTCACCTCCAACTCGGTTTCGTTCCTTGAAAAGTTCCAAGTAACCAGGAAAAAGATGAGAAGGAGGAAAACAATATCCACCATCGGAGCGATCTGAAAACCCGGAGAGGCCGGTTGAATGGAACCGCGAAAATTCATTTCAATCGTTCGACTTGGACACGCTGATGTGGGCGAGCAGGACTGTGGAGGCCGCCTCGAGATCGGAAATCATGCCCTGCACTCGACCGCGAAAAAACGCGTAGAAGGCCATAAGAGGAATGCCGATCAACAATCCCGCCGCAGTGGTGATGAGCGCCTCGGCCACACCGCCCGCGAGGAGCATGGGGCGGGAGGAAACGACATCGTTTGCAACAACGGTGAAGGACGTGATCATTCCCAGAACCGTGCCAAGGAGGCCGAGCATCGGAGCGATGGAGCCGATGTCCGCGAGATAGCTGATGCGTTGATTCCAGAGACTGGCCAATCGCATACCCTCGGCTTGAGCGATCTCCCGCACCTCTGCCATGGATGATGTGGGATTTTTTGTGAGAAAATTCAGCGCCCGTTCCATCACACTCGCGATGCCCTCGTTGTGTCGGTTTGAAAGAGCCAAGAGGCCGAGGTAGTCGCCTTTGCGAATGAGCGCATCCGCCGCTTGCATGTAGCGATTACTCACCACCGCCCCCCGGTGCAAGGTCATGAGATAAACCAAGATTAACATGAGCCCCAGAACGGAAATGGCACCGAGCGGATACATGACTGGGCCGCCAGATTGAATGATCTGCCAAAGGTCCGTTGAGCCGGCGGTCTGTTCCTGGGAAAAGGCCGGAGACGCAAACGCCAGCAAGGATGCGGCGCAGAAGATCAGTTTCATAGGCGCAGAGATTACCAGCGCACCCCTTGCTTGCAAGCCCTGCTCCACAAGCGAGGGGGGGCTTGCGAAGCCGTGTGGTTCTACTGCTGATCCTGGATTCCCGAAATGATGCTGATGAGCGGCATGAAGAGGGCGATAACGATCGTTCCCACCACAACCGCCAGAAAAACAATCATCACTGGCTCAAGCATGGAAGTGAGGCCTGCGACGGCATTATCGACTTCGTCGTCGTAGACATCGGCGATCTTGAGAAGCATGTCGGGCAACTGACCGGTTTCCTCACCGACATCGATCATACTGACAACCATAGGGGGGAAAATCCCGCTGGCTTCGAGTGGTTGCACGATCGACTCGCCTTCACGCACGCTGTCATGAACGCGGTTGATAGCGCCGGCGATCACGGCGTTGCCTGCCGTTTCGCGTGTGATGTTGAGGGCTTGGAGGATCGGGACGCCGCTTGTGACAAGGGTGCCGAGCGTTCTGGAAAAACGAGAGATCGCACTTTTCTTGGTGAGGTCGCCGAAAAGCGGGGCACGCAGTAGGAATGCATCGATGGCGGCAGAGCCTTTTGGAGTTTTGGAGGCGAATTTGTATGCTACGGCGAGTCCTGCAATAGCTCCAACGATGAGCAGGAGGTTGTTTTTCACGAAATTACTGGTTCCGATGACAAACTGGGTCAACCCGGGTAGCGGCTTGCCACCTAGCATGTCGGCAAAAATGGCTTCGAATTTGGGAACGATGAAAACCAGCAAGAAAGCCATGATGATAATCGCGATGACCAGAACGATCACCGGATAGAACATAGCCGAAACGACTTTGTTTTTGGTCTTCTGCGCTTTCTCCTGGAACTCGGCGAGACGCAGCAGAACGATCTCCAGCACACCACCAAGTTCGCCGGCTTTGACCATGTTGATGTAGAGCTTGTTGAAAATGCGAGGGTGGCTCGCCAAGGCTTCGGAAAATGTCCCACCACCTTGGACTGAATCCGCGATGCCAACGATGGTTTTTTTGAGAACGGGGTCGGGCTCCTGCTTGGAAAGGACGGTCAACCCGCGAAGGAGCGGCAGGCCCGCATCGATGAGCGTGGCCAACTGCCGCGTGAAAATCATCAGAGTCCGTCCCTTGATCGTCTTTTTTTCAAGGAAGGGAATGTTCAGGTTGATCTTGATGTCCTTCTTGGCAACGGATGCCGAAGGCCCTGCATCCTTGCGCTTGGTGGCCTTGCCTCCCTCTGTGATCGACTTGGGAAAGTAGCCCGCCTGCCTGATCTGGGCAACGGCCTCGGCTTGGGATGCGGCATCAATGACGCCAGTCGTTTCCTGGCCTCGGGCATCAAGTGCAACGTAGTTGTAGCTGGGCATAGAATAGGATGGGGTTGGTAGAACTGTTCACAGAATGAAAGCGAAAACAGCCTTGGGGTGTCGAGCTTGGAGTTTATGAGCGTTGGAGATAAGGATTCCAATCTATTTCATGACCAACGGTTGTTTCCGGTCCATGCCCAGGCAAGACGCGCGTGGTTGGCTCAAGGGGAAAGATTTTCTTTCGAATGCCTTCGAAAAGAAGTGGTCCATCGCCGCCTGGTAGATCCCAGCGACCCACGCCCTCGCGGAAGAGCACATCACCCGCCACGAGCAGCCCCTGCTCAGGAAAATAAAAACATAGGCTACCTGGGCAATGGCCGGGCACATGGAGGTAAAGAATTTTTGATCCGCAAATCGCGAGAGTTTCGCCTTCTTCGAGGAGAAGATCCGCAGAGCAGGGTTCGTATTGGATATCGAATCCGTGTTTTTTAAAAAACGCTCCATCTGCCAGCATCGGGACTGTGTCTGGATGAAAGGCCACGCGGCAGCCATGGCGGCGCTGGATTTTTGCGGCATCCATCACATGGTCGAAATGTCCATGGGTGAGAACAAGCCAATCGATCTTCTCACCGACAAAGTACTCATCAGCACCCTGGGGAGCGTCGAAAAGAATGTTTCCCGAGGGGGTCTGAAAGAAATAGGCGTTGGTGTCCAGCGGACCACCGGTAAAAATTTTGAACGGATTCATGCGGTGTCAGTCGTAGAAGAGGAAGTGGAGATTTGATTTTTGTCGACTTCTCTGCAAGGTTTTCAATCCATCCATCATGAATTTTTCCAAACAAGCCATCGCCACCCTTTTCACGGCGCTGGCACTCCTCCTGCCGGCACGCGCCGAAAAATCCAACGCGGTCGATCAGGGACAAGTCGCTCTGGCCGTCGCAAATTGGCTTCAGCAGGCCCACTACAGTCGCAAGGAAATGGATGCCGAGATGTCGGCCAAGCTGCTCGCGACCTATCTGGAACTGCTCGACTACAATAAACTCTACTTCACGCAGCAGGATGTGGATGAATTCACCCTGAAATACGGCGAGTCACTGCACAAATTCATCCGTTCTGGCGACCTCTCGCCCGCAAGAGAAATCTTTCAGCGCTTCAAAGAACGCGTCGAAAACCGCGTGGCTACCAACAAGAAACTCGCAGCAAAAAAATACGATTTCCAAGGCAAGCGCGAGGTCGAGCTGAACCGTCAGAAATCCCCCTGGCCGAAGACTCTCGATGAAGCCGATAAAATCTGGCGCGACCGCGTGGAGGCCGAACTCCTTCAAGAACACCTGAGCGAACTCAAGCTCCGCTCGCCGGAGGAAACCGTGACGCGCCGCTACGACCAGGCTTTGCGCAATGTGCGTGAGATGAGTCCGGATGATGTCACCAGCACCTTTCTCAAGGCTCTGACCCAGAGCTACGACCCCCACTCGGAATACATGAGCCCGACAGAGATGGAGAATT
>CAXNGJ010000109.1:0-5087 GCA_964201895.1 Terrimicrobiaceae bacterium | reverse complement strand
TCGTAGCCGGTGGCGGCATTCGCCTCCCCGAATTCCTGGTAGCTGAAATCAAGCGGCACATTGGCAATGGAAATCCCGGGCCCGGGGCGCTTGGCGTGGATATCCATCGTGATGCCCTCGTCCGGTTGCACATGGATGACGAGGCGGTTCGGCATGATGTTGTCCTCTGCACTTTTTCCGAAGAGCAGGAGTGGGGTTCGCTTGAAACCGATGACGATCTGGGTCGTGTGGGCTGCGAGGCGCTTGCCGCTGCGGATGAAGAATGGCACGTCGGCCCAGCGCCAGTTGTCCACCTCGAGTTTCATGGCGACGAAGGTCTCGGTGTTCGACTGCGGATTCACATCCGGCTCGGTGCGGTAGGCTGGGACGTTTTTTCCGCCGATGATGCCGGCCCCGTACTGGCCGCGAACGGTGTTGGCCAGAACTTCCTCGGGTTCCATCGGGCGGATGGCCTCGAGCACCTTTACCTTTTCGTTGCGCACGCTGTCGCCGGAGATCGATGTGGGCGGTTCCATGGCCACGAGCGAGAGCACGGAGAGGATGTGGTTTTGCACCATGTCGCGTGTCACACCGGAGTGGTCGTAGTAGCCGCCGCGAAGCTCCACGCCGAGTTCTTCGGCGACGGTGATCTGCACGTAGTCGATGTAGCGGCGGTTCCAGATCGGTTCGAAAACGCTGTTTCCGAAGCGGAAGACCATGATGTTCTGCACGGTTTCTTTGCCGAGGTAGTGGTCGATGCGGTAAATCTGCGACTCGGCGACATGCTTGGTGAGGTCCGCATTCAGGTCGCGGGCGCTTTGCAGGTCGTGGCCGAATGGTTTTTCAATGATAACTCGGCGCCAGGCATCCGGCTTCTCCTCGGTGAGGCCGGCGTCTCCAAGTTGCTCCACGACCTTGCCGAAGAAGGTCGGTGCGATGGCGAGGTAGAAAAGAACATTGCCGGGCAGGTTCCACGTTTTCTGGACGTCTGTGATTTTCGCTCCCAGGTGCTGGAACGTGACGGGATTGTTGAAGTCGCCGGAAATGTAGTAGCTGCGCTTGGAAAAGTCATCCCACTCGGCCTGATCGACCGGACGGGTTGCGAATTGCTGGATGTCAGAGGTGATCTGCGTCCGAAAAAGCTCGTCGTTGCTGTCGCTCACGGCCACACCAATGACGGCGAAGTTCTCTGGCAGAAGTTTGAGGGCTTTGAGATTGTACAGTGCGGGGAGGAGCTTGCGCTTGGTGAGGTCTCCCGAGGCTCCGAAGATGACAATCGTGCAGGGGTCGCCAGGGCATTCATGGCCGGTCAAAGGTTTGGTGGACATACAACCTCCTGCGTATCGGAGGACATGCCCCGCGACAAGACATCCGTGTGGGTGTTGTCGAAATTGCTAAGCGCTAGCCTGAGCCTCGCAGTCGCCCGCGCTGGCGAGCCACTCGGAGTTGGCTTTTTCCAAGGCGTCTCCCACATCGGCGAGCTCACGGTTGATTCGCATCGCGAGGGCGGGACTGTCATGGGTTGCCTTCTCCTCCATCTTTGCAGTGAGTTCACGCTGGCGTGCCTCGAGAGTCTGGATCTGGGTCTCAAGCTCAGCCACACGTCGTTCGCGTGCGCGTTTTTCGGCGGCTTCTGTCTTGCGGGCCTCGGCTTCGGCTCGGCGTTGGGCCTTGATTTCCTTGAGCCCCATCCTCGGCTGGTCTGAGGTTTTCGAAGGTGTGGTCTCGGGCTGGAAATTTCCCAGCGAGGCAACCGTGCCCGCCCTCACGCTGCCGCCGGCGCGGGACTTCTCACGGAAGTAATCGTAATCGCCCGCATACGGCGTGAGTTTGCCGGCCTGCACATGGATGACTGAAGTCGCGATGGCTCGGATGAAATGCACATCGTGGCTGACGAAAAAGATCGTTCCCTCGTAGGGCTGGAGTGCCCGGATGAGCGCATCGATGCTTGGCATGTCGAGGTGGGTTGTCGGCTCGTCGAGGAGCAGGAAGTTCGGGGGATCGAGCAGAAGCTTGACCAGTGCCACCCGGCTTTTCTCCCCGCCGCTCAGAACGCCGATTGGCTTGAAGACATCATCACCGCGAAACAAAAACGCTCCCAGCACCGTGCGGGCCGCCTGCTCCGGGACGGGGCGTGCGATGGATTGCACCTCGTCGAGCACCGAGCGTTTGGTGTTGAGGCCTTCGGTGCGGTGTTGGGCGAAGTAGCCGATGCCGCAGTTATGCCCCGGCATGCGTGTGCCGGCTTGGAGTTCGAGTTGCCCGCCGAGTATTTTCAATAAAGTGGACTTGCCTGCACCGTTCGGTCCGACCAGCACAGTGCGCTGGCCTTTTTCGATCTCCAAATTCAAATCCTCGTAGATCACTTTCTCACCATAGGCTTGGCGTATGCCTTCGAGAGCGATCACGCGCTGGCCGCCTCGGGGAGGCTGTGGAAAACGGAAACTCACTGTCGGCTCGTCGGACTCTGGCGCTTCGATGCGAACCATGCGGGCGAGTTGCTTGATGCGGTCCTGCGCCTGCGCGGCTTTGCTGGCCTTGGCGCGGAAGCGGTTGATGAAATCCTCCAGGTGCGCGATTTCCTTTTGCTGGTTGCGGTAGGCGGCGAGTTGCTGCTCATCACGGGCTTTCTTCTGATCCAGGCAGGCGTCGTAGTTTCCGTTGTAGCGAATGAGTTTGCGGTGCCGGATTTCCACAATTCCCCGGCAGATGAGATTGAGGAATTCCCGGTCGTGCGAGATCGTGAGAATCGCTCCCGGATAGCCCACGAGATGGTTTTGGAACCAGCCCAGTGTTTCCAGGTCGAGATGGTTGGTGGGTTCGTCCAGTAGCAGTAAATCCGGTTCCTCGACAAGCAACCGCGCCAGGTGCGCCCTCATGATCCACCCGCCGCTCAACTCGCGCAGTGGGCGGTGGAAGTCACCCTCGCGAAATGCCAGACCCGCTAAAATGCGCTTTGCCATAGCCTCAGCACGGCCGTCGGCCTCGTGGCCCGCAGCCAACTCCATCACCGTATCATCGCTCACTGCGGCTGTCTCCTGAGGCAGGAAGCCGATGCGAGTCCCCCGCTGAAGCGTAACCTGCCCCTCGTCGGGTTCGTCATTTCGCAGAAGGAGCGAAAAGAGTGTCGATTTACCCGCGCCATTCGGGCCGATAAGCCCGATACGGTCGCCCGCGTTCACTTGTAGCGCCGCGTCCTCGAAAAGAACCCGCCCGCCAAAAGATTTTGTCACCTGTGAAAGAGTCAGCATCCGGTTTTGAAAAGCCAAACAAAGTGGCGAAGCGAAGTCATCCCGTCCAACGCAATTTTCAAAATCTTATATGTACGGCCTCCCGGCTGTTACAATCCTCTCGACAGGCTGCCTGGCTGCGAGATCAGCGCGACCAGGAGGGCTCGGAGACTTTGCCAAGGCCTGAGATGACCGGTGTGCGGCGGCCTTTGAGTGTGTCGAGGAGCATGATGGAAGAGCCATCACTATAAATCACATGGCGGGAATCGGCTCCCCAAGCGGGATCTTGTCCTTCCGCGACGATGCGCGATGCGCCAGTGGCGAGATCCATCACTGCAATGGCAAAACCACCTTGGCGGACCGTGAAGGCAATTTTTTTGCCATCAGGCGACCAGCTTGGCTCGGTGCAGTAGCCGTATCCGGTGGGAACAAGGCGTCCCATGCCTCCTGCGGCGCTGATGCGGTAAAGCTGTGGGCCGCCGCGTTCGTCGGAGGAGTAAATGATCTCTCCGCCGTCCGGCGACCAGGATGGCGAGGACTCGACAGCGCGGGTGCGGGTGAGACGGCGTCCACCGCTGCCGTTCGCGGCCACGATGTAGAGTTCGGGGTTGCCGTCCTTGCTCAGGGTGCAGGCAATGCGTCCACCTTCGGGTGAAAAGCTGGCGCCGGAGTTTGTGCCGGGGAAGTTGAGGATTTTCGAGCGCGAACCTGAGGCGATGTCGACTTTGTAGATGTCCGCGTAGCCGCTCTGGTAGCCAGTGTAGGCGAGTTTGGAGGCGTCGGGTGAGATGGCGGGAGCAACGCTGATGGCTTTGTCCTGTGTGATTTGGCTTTGGTTGGCGCCGTCGTAGTCTGCGGAGTAGATTTCCTTCGCTCCGCTGCGGTTGCTCACGAAGACAATCTTGGAGTTGGCGATGCCTTTTCCGCCTGTGAGCGTCTCGACGATATCATCCGAAAATTGGTGGGCGGCCGTGCGGGTATTGGCCGAGTAGGTTTTCTGGAGAACTACGCTGCCGCGGTTGTCGGTCACGACGCCTTGGAGCGAACCGCCGGATGCCGTCGCACTCACGATGAAGTTCGCCCGCTCTGGGATACCGATGGAAAAAAGCCCGGAGAGGTCGAGATCATTGGCTACCACCTTGCCGGCAATCGCTGCATCAGGACCAGCGAAGGGTTTGATCGAAATGTTCAGGGTGTCGCTCTTCTTGACTGTAATAGTGGCTTCTTCCTGAGCTTGGATGAACGGGGCGCAGAGAGCGAGAGCGAGAATCGTTGAGAGTGTGCGGATGTATTTCATAAGGATGGCGTTTTTTTTGTCAAAGGCGGCGTCTTTTGACAAGTCAGGATCGGAAGCGGCGACCCAGTGGAAAGGTGCCGAGAATCGAGATGGATTGGGCTTGGCGCTTGGCCAGTTCCAAGGCACGGGCCAAGCCGGGATCGCTTTCGGCGCCCTCGACTTCAATGTAGAACACATAGGTCTGCGGTTGGCCGGGCACAGGGCGGGAGACGATGCGTGTCAGGGTGACCTTCTGTCTCGCAAACGGGCCAAGGAATTTGTGGAGGCTGCCGCATTGGTTCAGCAGGGTGGCAACGAGTGCCGTACGGTCGGCAGAAGGCGTTTTGCCTGGGTGGCGGGCGATGGTGAAAAAGTTCGTCACATTGACTTCTTGCCCGTCCGAGGGCGTGGCAAGGATGTCGAGTTTGTAAATGTCGGCAGCGCCTGGAGAGGCGAGGGCGGCGGCCTTCGGGTCGGCGGATGCCCGTTCGCATGCCGTGGCTGTGCTGGCCACCGGCACCAAGATCGCTTCGGGGTGGTTGATTTTCAGCCACTCGGCATGGTGCTTGATCTGGGTGAAATGGGAATACACCGTCTTCACC
>CAXNGJ010000108.1:0-5087 GCA_964201895.1 Terrimicrobiaceae bacterium | reverse complement strand
ACATCCCGACTCGCTCCCGGCGGACTGCTCGCACTGGAAATCGGACACGACCAATCCGAGCGCGTCACGGCACTCCTTGCCGCCAACAATTATCGAGACATCGCCGCTCATCGCGATTATCAAGACATTCAACGATTCGTTTCAGCAAGACATGGATAAAATTTTGGTTCACGGCGGACGCCGTTTGCGCGGCAACGTCAAAATCAGCGGTTCAAAAAACTCCGCCCTCCCAATACTCGCCGCCACCCTTCTCACAAAGGAACCCTGCACGATCTCGCGGGTCCCCGACCTGAGCGACATCCACTACATGCTCACGATCCTCAGTGAACTCGGATGCGAGGTGGAGCGCGCAAGTGGCACGGTTCAAATCAGAGCCGAAAAAATCACCACCCAGGCCCCCTACGACATCGTGCGCAAAATGCGGGCCTCCGTTTGCATCCTCGGCCCACTGCTCGGCCGCGAGCATGAGGCCACCGTTTCTCTTCCTGGGGGCTGCGTCATCGGCGACCGACCGATCGATCTCCACCTGCGCGGCTTCGAGGCCCTCGGCGCGGCCGTGAAAGTCAGCGGCGGCAATGTGAAGGTTCTCGCTCCCAAGCTCACCGGGGCGACTATTTCCCTCCGCAGCACATTCGGCTCCACAGTCCTCGGTACCGGAAATGTCATGATGGCCGCCGTGCTCGCGGACGGCACTACCGTCATCGACGGCGCCGCCGAGGAACCCGAAGTCGTCGATCTCGCAAATTTCCTCATCGCCATGGGCGCAAAAATCGAGGGTGCCGGAACCCGCACAATCACCATCGAAGGCGTGAAAGAACTCCACGGAGCCGAACACGAAGTCATACCCGACCGCATCGAAGCCGGCACTTTCCTCGTCGCCGGAGCCATCGCGGGGGATGAAGTGACTCTCCATCGCGTGAACCCCGAGCACCTCCAAGCCGTCATCTCCCCGCTCCGCGAGGCTGGGTTTCACATCGAATCCAACGGCAGCAAAGTCTCCATCGCACCCGGAACCAAACGCCGTCCCCTCAAACTCGACACGATCCCCTACCCTGGCTTCCCCACCGACATGCAGGCCCAGATGTGTGCCCTCCTCGCAAACACAGACGGCATCAGTGTCGTGAGCGAACATGTTTTCCCAAACCGCTTCATGCACGTCGCGGAACTCAAGCGCATGGGCGCGAATATCGACCTGCAAGGCGCCACAGCCGTCATCACCGGTGTCCACCAACTCAGTGGAGCCCCCGTCATGGCCAGCGACCTCCGGGCCTCAGCAGCACTCGTTCTCGCCGGCCTGCAAGCCGACGGCATCACCGAAGTCAACCGCGTTTACCACATCGACCGAGGCTACGAATCGATCGATGAAAAACTCAACGAACTCGGCGCAGAAATCGAACGCGTCAAAGCCTGAGCCCTGAAAAAACCGCCGGGAATTTTTTAAAAATTCCGGGTTGACTCCAGCCCAATCTTCGCCTTTACTCTTCGCCCTGCTTTCCTTGCAGCCATAGCTCAATTGGATAGAGCATCTGACTACGGATCAGAAGGTTTGAGGTTCGACTCCTCATGGCTGCACCACTCTCTCCCACAAAACTTCCCTTTTTTCGGCTCCCTAGCCGTCAAAATTCCCCAGTGCGAGCTACCCGCATCATGTTTTGGGAGTTTTCCGAGAGTGTTCGCCCCCTCATCTGTGTTTGATATGTGGCCCATGCTAACCGCGCGACAGCGCGCGCCGTGCAATGGGAGGGTCATCGTCTCGCATGACCCAAACTTCAGCCGCAAAGCGGCGTCTGAAAGGGGCATCGCCGTCTCTGCGTTGCTGGACGGGTTGCAATGTTGAGGCTGTTTTAGGCAGGTATCTTGTTTTTCCTGACCGGCCCAAGCACCCCACACTCATCTTGAACAATTGTCCCGCTCTATGCCTTCCATCAACCTGAAATGCAGACAGCAATCTTCTTGCTTCATGTTTTGGCCACTTTCGGTGACACCATATGCTTCATGTCGCATCCCCGTGTGAAAATTATTTTTTTGCTTCTGATTCTTTGCGCCAACTCGCTCCAAGCCGATCAGGTGATCCGTGCAGCGCAGACGAAACTCGCCGCCCTCGGATACTACAAAGCCCGCGTGGATGGCTCTCCGGGAAGCATGACCAGCGCGGCGATCCGAAGATATCAAATTGCCGGGAAGCTCAAGGTCACGGGCTCTTTGAACCAACAGACGCTGGATGCGCTGGGAATCAACGCTCCGCCACCCGCTCCGGATTACTCAAAAATCAACGCCCTGTTCGATGGCGGCCCCCTCTCGGGAAAGGATTCCGCCGCCCAGGTTGAAGCGATTCGCCATGCGCAGCGGGTGCTCGCGGAGTCTGGCTTCTACGCAGGACCTCATAACGGGCTGCCCAGCCCAACGCTCACCGCATCGATCAAAGAATGGCAACTCGCCCAAAGCCTGCCCGAAACCGGGAAACTCGACGACCGCACACTCGCCGGACTCAGGATCGTTGGGAATTGATTTCATGAAAAAGCACGACCGCATCTCGGCCTTTGTCGAAACACTCGAAGCCTCAGAGACCACAGGCTTCCATCCTTGCTATGCCGGGTATTTCGAGTGTTTCAACCAAGGCGATTACTACGAGGCGCATGATGTATTGGAGCACCTCTGGCTGGAATGCAGGGACGAAAACCACCTCTACTTTAAAGGCCTCATCCAGATCGCTGGCGCCTTTGTGCATTTGAAAAAACAACACGCCCGACCAGACCACCCGACTGATGGGCGACGACTCCATCCAGCTGCGAGGCTCTTCACGCTGGGAGTCAAAAATGTTTCCCCATTCGGCCCGACGCACATGGGCCTTCACATCGAGGCCGTCTGCGAACTCTGCACGGATTGGAGAGACAAAATAGTGACTTCGGAATTCCGCATCAACCCTTGGCATCCGGGTGCAGGCCCCCGCCTGGACCTTCAAAAAAGGGAGGCATGAGCTTGACGGCGGCGCGCTTTGCCGTTTCATAAAGCGGAAATTCCATGAAGAAATCGACTCTCCACTTTTTACTGACCGCCGTCGCGGCGACTGCAATCCTCAGCCTCACCGGATGCGAAACCACACAAACCGCCTCCCACTCGCACTCCTTCAAGTTCGACCCGCCGGACAAGACCCCAAAAAATCCCTCCGCTGTGAAAGTAAAAATCAGCACCGGCGCGCAGCGTTTGTATGTGGTCGAGGGCAATGAAGTCCTCATCGCCACACCGGTGACAGTCGGCAAATCGGCAAGCCCAACGCCACAGGGCGACTTCACGATTTACTCTAAGCAAGCCCACCGCCGTCGCGTGAGCCAACCCGATGCGGGATATCCGATGACCTACTGGATGGAATTCAAGCCCGCCTACGGCATCCACTGGGGATTCATGAAGCCTTCACCTGCGACCCTCGGTTGCGTGCGTATGCCGCTGATCGCCGCCAAGGAGGTCTTCGCAATTGTGCCGAAAGGCGCTCCTTTGAATATCGCCAAGAGCCAGCCTTGGGATGAGACGATCGGCAAATCCCTGCCCGTTCTCGACGACGGCCCGCTGCCGAATCCCCCGAAATCCTACCTTCACAGCCCGCAGGTCTTCAGCGACGCCACCAAAGGCAAAATGTGGCATTTCTAAAGCGCGAGTTCCTTTAGCAGCGCCTTGTTCAGCCGAATTCCGGTGAGAAAATTTTCCACCGGGAAATTCTCATTCGGCGAGTGGGCGCGGCAGTCGGGCGAGGCCAGCGCCAGCAACAGCGCCGGGTGGCCGAGGATTTTTTGAAAATCCGCGAGGATCGGAATAGACCCGCCTTCGCGCGTGAGGGCTGGTTTTTTGCCGAAGACGGCTTCCAAAGCGCGACATGCAGCGACGCCCTGCGCTCCTTTGGGATCAAGAAAAAACGGTTCGCCGCCATGTCCATCGATGATCTCAAGCCTCACGCCGGGCGGCTTGTGCTTTTCAAAATGACGCCGCGCCTGTTCTAGCACGGTCTCGGGAGTTTGATTCGCCACCAGGCGGAATGTGACCTTGAAGAACGCCTCGGCGGGAAGCACGGTTTTGCTCCCCTCACCTTGATAGCCGCTGCCGATGCCGTTGATTTCCGCTGTAGGACGAGCCCCGATGCGTTCGACCGAGGAATAGCCCGCCTCGCCCCAGAGTTCGCTGACGCCCGCCTGCTCGGCGATGGCTTGGTCACTCACAGGTGACTCGGCTGCTGCCTCGCGCTCCCAAGCCTGCATGGGCTGCACATCATCATAAAACCCCTCGATTGCCACGCGTCCCTGCGAGTCATGCAGGCTGGCAATGAGGCGCGCCGCCGCCGTCGCGGGATTCGCCACCGCGCCGCCGTAGATGCCGGAGTGCAGGTCATGCGAGGGGCCGAACACTCTGACCTCCATCGCCGCAATGCCCCGCAAGGCGTAGCTCAGTGTGGGATAGCCATCGGCTGCCATGCCGGTGTCCGAGATCGCGATGGCGTCACACGCCAACTCCGCGCGATGTTTTTCCAAAAATTCCGCCAGATGACCGCTCCCGACCTCCTCCTCGCCTTCGATCAAAAAAATCACATTCACTGGCAGCGGCCCCTCCGCCAGCGCCTCGCCGACTCCAAGAATGTGCGCGAGGATTTGCCCTTTGTTATCTGAGGCGCCGCGTCCATAGATTTTGCCATCGCGAATCTCGGGATCAAAAGGCGGCGAGGTCCAGAGCTCGAGCGGCTCGGGCGGTTGAACATCGTAGTGTCCATAAATGAGGACGGTTTTCTTCGAAGGATCGCGCGGCGTTTTTCCCAGCACGATGGGATTTCCCGGCGTGGGCTGCTTGCCAGCCTCCAAACCGATCTGCCGAAGCTTCGCGACAAGCCAGTCCGCACACCGCTCCATATCGGCAGCATGGACGGATTGGGCTGAAACACTGGGAATTCGGACAAATTCCAGCAACTCGGCAACGCGTGGATCATTCATAAAAAACTATATATTGTGGTTTATCGGAGCCGACCGCACAGGATGTGGTATTTTTTCCTTGCGCGGCCAAGCAGCATTTTTAGGCTGATCGCACTTCTAAACGGTATCCCATGTATC
>CAXNGJ010000107.1:0-5121 GCA_964201895.1 Terrimicrobiaceae bacterium | reverse complement strand
GTGCATGATATTTTGGTTTTGTCCGAGGGGCGGGCGGCATCATGCACATGAAGTGATATTTTCAATGTTACAATTTCGCATAATTGCATTTTAAGGCGGACTTTAAACTCAAAAAAACGTGTTTTGCATTGCAAATGTGAAGTTTAATCGGCGCGTCAGTTGTCGCACGGCACGCTCGCGGGTGGGGGAATTCCATCGCAGGCCGAGTTTGAAGGATAATGGCCGCTACGGGAGGCTATCGGCTGGGCATCCACGAGTTTCGCGAATGAACACGAATAAAACCGACGATGAAATTCTCTGGCGAAGCCGCTTTCTATCCGTGAAAGTTAGTCTTATTCATGGTTGAAGAAATCCCATTGGATATGGAGCACTGTTAAACTTTGAATGGCTGTGGCGTTCTGGGGCAAAACGGGATCATCCGGTTTCCCCGTTATGCGGAGGCCAAAGGGCAGAGTTCAGGTTATCTCAGATTGTGTTTTTGAACGCTGGGATTATGCGAGGTCGAAGCGGTCGAGGTTCATGACTTTGACCCAGGCGGCGACAAAATCCTGGGCGAATTTTTTCTCGGAATCTGCGGTCGCGTAGACTTCGGCCACGGCGCGGAGTTGGGAGTTTGAGCCGAAGACGAGATCAACGCGGGTGCCGTTCCATTTCAGGTCGCCGGTTTTGCGGTCGCGTCCCTCGAAGACATCGGCATCCTTCGAGACGGGTTTCCATTCGGTCGCCATGTCGAGGAGGGAAATGAAAAAGTCGTTTGTGAGTGTGCCGGGGCGCTTGGTGAAGACGCCGAGGCGGGAATTTTCGAAGTTGGCGTTCAGGGCGCGAAGACCGCCGACGAGTACTGTCATTTCGGGCGCGGTGAGGGTGAGCAGTTGCGCCTGGTCGATGAGAAGCTCCTCGGCAGAGACCGAGATTTTTTTCTTTTGGTAGTTGCGGAAGCCGTCAGCGACTGGCTCGAGGACAGCGAAGGACTCGACATCTGTATGCTCCTGAGAAGCGTCCATGCGCCCGGGAGTGAATGGTACGGTCAGCGTGTGACCGGCATTCTTGGCTGCTTGTTCGACGCCCACGCAACCGGCGAGGACGATGAGGTCGGCGAGGGAAACCTTCTTGCCGCTCGACTGGGCTGGGTTGAATTCGTTTTGGATGCCTTCGAGGGCTTTGAGGACCTTGGCGAGTTGCGCGGGTTGGTTGACTTCCCAATCCTTCTGAGGAGCGAGGCGAAGGCGGGCGCCGTTCGCGCCGCCGCGTTTGTCGGAACCACGGAAGGTTGAGGCCGAGGCCCATGCTGTGCTGACGAGTTCCGAAACCGTGAGGCCGGATGCGAGGATTTTGCCTTTGAGCGCTGTGATGTCGGCTGTGTCGACGAGCGGATGGTTCACTGCGGGGATCGGGTCCTGCCAGATGAGTTCTTCGGCAGGGACATCCGCTCCGAGGTAGCGCGAGCGCGGACCCATGTCGCGGTGTGTGAGCTTGAACCAGGCGCGGGCGAAGGCGTCTGCAAATTGGACAGGATTTTCCAGAAAGCGGCGTGAAATTTTTTCGTAGGCCGGATCAAAGCGCAGCGCGAGGTCGGTGGTGAGCATCGTCGGCAAAAGGTGCTTGGACTTGTCGTACGCGTGCGGAATGGTTGCATCGGCTCCCTTGGCGACCCACTGGTTTGCGCCTGCGGGGCTTTTGCTGAGTTCCCATTCGAAGCCGAAGAGGTTTTCGAAATAATAGTTGCTCCACTGAGTTGGCGTTTGCGTCCAAGTCACTTCCAGGCCGCTTGTGATGGCATCAGCGCCTTTGCCGGAGCCAAAGCTGCTTTTCCAGCCGAAGCCTTGCTCCTCGATGGGTGCCGCCTCAGGCTCGGGGCCGACATGTTTGGCATCGCCCGCGCCGTGTGTTTTGCCGAAGGTGTGTCCACCCGCGATGAGTGCCACGGTTTCTTCGTCATTCATCGCCATGCGGGCGAAGGTTTCGCGAATATCCCGCGCCGAGGCCACTGGGTCGGGATTGCCGTTGGGGCCTTCGGGATTCACATAAATGAGGCCCATTTGCACGGCGGCAAGAGGGTTTTCCAAATCGCGGTCGCCAGTGTAGCGCTTGTCGTCGAGCCATTTTCCCTCGGTGCCCCAGTAAATGTCCTCCTCGGGTTCCCAGATGTCGGCGCGTCCTCCGGCGAAGCCGAAGGTTTTGAAGCCCATCGACTCCAAGGCGACGTTACCGGTGAGGATCATGAGGTCAGCCCAGGAAATTTTGCGTCCGTATTTTTGTTTGATCGGCCAGAGGAGTCGGCGTGCCTTGTCGAGGTTGCCGTTGTCGGGCCAACTGTTGAGGGGAGCGAAGCGTTGGCTGCCATTTCCTCCGCCGCCACGTCCATCACCCGTGCGGTAGGTGCCAGCACTATGCCAGGTCATACGGATAAAAAATGGGCCGTAGTGACCGAAGTCCGCTGGCCACCAATCCTGGGAGTCGGTCATGATAGCGGCAATGTCCTTTTTCAGAAGCGCGAGGTCGAGGCTTTGGAATTCCTTCTTATAATTGAAGTCCGCATCCATCGGATCAGATTTCGATGTGTGTTGGTGAAGAATGCGAACATTGAGTTGGTTCGGCCACCAGTCGCGGTTGGTGGTGCCGCCGCCGGCGGATTTTGCGAGGAGTTGGCCATGGTTGAAGGGGCATTGGGATTCGGTGGACATAAATTTATGTGAGGAAGATTTCGAGGTTCGGAATTATACTACGGCTTCTTATTCGAATTGGTTGTAGTTTTTGGTGTGGAAAAGCGAAAAGTGGCAAGGGTCGGATTTCAAGAGATATCCGTGCTTTTAACAATCTGGTAGCCGCGGATTCGCAGATACTCGGGGACTTGGTCGGATTGCATTTCCTCATCCGTGAGTGGCTGGATTGTAAAATGAGGATTCGGCGTGGCAGTGAAGTTTTCGATGGAGACGGGAGCGCCATCCTTTGCATGAACGATGAGCGAGGTGCCAGCGGGGATGGTCACATTTTTCAAATGCACATCGCCCTCGAGCACGAGTGTGGCATCGCCAGAGATGTGGCCGCCTTGAATTTTTTTCCGCACATCCGCGAGTGTGAGCGCGAAGGAGGGTCTGAGAATGACGCGTGGTCCGGTGGTGAAAGGAACACCCCGCAGCATTTCTTGCGGGCTGTCCTCGACGATCATTCCGGCTGCCCGCAGCTTCGCGCGACCGGCCTCGTAGAAATCATTTTCCGCGCTGGAGGCGCTCTCCGGCGGGCTGTTTTGAGCGACCTTCTGCGCGGCATCTGCCAGGTTGTTTTTGCAAGCACTGAAGCACCAGACGCGATCGAAGACCGTCACGCCGACTTTTTCACCTGAGGTGAAGTTTTTCGGCAGGTCCTGCATGAGTGTTTCCAGGCGGGCTGGTTTTTTAAAGCTGGTGCGGGTTGCATCGGAGAACTTGGGATTCACAAATTCCGCCACAACTCCGCCGGAGGACTCGAGGACTTTCAGGTAAGGGGCGAGCCGAACGATGAGGAGGTTGATATTCCCTGGAAACTTCGAGAAACCCTTTTCGTCCGGCACATCGCCCTCGGGGCTCACCGTTGCGCGGAGGAGGGGATCGAGGAGGTTGTATTCCACATTGATCGTCAAATCCGGTGCTCCGTTTCTCACGAGGCGCGCGATTCCTCCCACCGCCTCGCCGGGAATGCGGTTCACGGCGATGGAATTGAAGTCGTAGCCGCGCTGTTCGGAAACCCCGATTGCTGCGAGCGCGGCATTGAAGACTTGGCCATTTGTGTCCTGGATGAAAAGGAGGTAGCGGACGCCGGACTCCGCCAGTTTTTTGGCTGTTCCGCTGATGTGCAAAAGCGTGTGGATATCGCCATGGCCATGGGGCTTCAGCAGGAGTTCATATTTTTTCTCCAATGCCAGGCTGGCCTTCATGTCCGAGAGTGCGGGAACGAGTTCCTGACGAAGGATTGTGATCTGTCCTTCAGCCAGGCCGAAATTTTTATTCGCGGCGAGCGTGGTGCGCGTGCCCTCATCCGTATCGCGGCTTGTCATGATGATCAGCGGAATCGGGCGGCTCAAACGAGCCGATGCGGCTTTGATCAATGAGGCGTAATGAGCCAGGTAGCTCGTCGTCTCAGTGACCTCCACGGGGATATCGAGTTTGATGCCATGGTAGCCCAAGCGCTCACCAAGACCGCCAGCCACCAGAACAACAGCCGATTCAGCGAAGCACTTCAGCCCCTCGGCTTCGGCTGCATCGTAGTCCGGTCCGAATGATGAAAGGTCAACCAAGTCAGGTTGCGCCGGCGTGCAGCCCTCAAATGGATTTGCGCCTGAGGCGGCTTCTGCAAGCAGCAGGCGCGCATTCCGAGTGTAGGCTGTCAATCCGCCAGGGTAGGCGAGGTGTGCATTGAGCAAGGCCGCCATGAATCGCCGCTTCTCATGATCCCTAACGCCCGGTTCATCCCAATCTGAAAAAAGATGCGATTGGCCATCGGAGATCAACTCCCTCGCAAGCAGAATTTCCGCATCGGAGAACAACCCCGTAGCAGCATTGTTTGAAAAGGGCGTTGGTACCTGTGGGATTCGATTTTGCATAACTCAGAACCTCACCCGAAATCCATGTTCCTTGCAATTTCACAATCCGATCCGCGATTTGAAAACAACTGCTGATTGAAAGAATCAGTTGTCACGCCGCCTCTCAGGATGTATCAAAGAATCACCTGACGGCGGGGTAGCCAAGTGGTAAGGCACGGCTCTGCAAAAGCTGTATTCGTCGGTTCGATTCCGACCCTCGCCTCATTTTACTTTCTGAGCCCCTCTGGTAAAGGCTCTGCGGGTTTCAGGGTGAGGCCGGGCTGTTTACAAAGTAGGCCCAAACTGCTAACAGATGGGGGCTCTCTCCTGCAGGCTTGTTGTTTCTTTACTTATCCAAGCGCCTTCCGAGTTTCTGGCTGGGTTCTGGCGATGTGACTGGCTCTCCCAGGTGCATGCGTCGCGAGGGGGCGCCCAGCTTGACCGTGAAAGACACTGGCGAGGCAACCTCACAGAAGACCGAATGCCCCCAGCAAAAGTTTTCCCCACAAAAATGAGTTTGCTGTCCATAATTTTGGTATAGTTCCGCACGCAGGGCCTCCCCG
>CAXNGJ010000106.1:0-5121 GCA_964201895.1 Terrimicrobiaceae bacterium | reverse complement strand
AGCGGACGGTGTTTCGGTGGAGGACATGAAATCCTAACTGGAGAATGCTAAACCTGAGGATGACATTTGAGACAGGGTGATCGGACTCGCACTTCGAAAGCCAAAAGTGACTGGGCAAGATTTGTAAAATCGAGGCGAGGAATTCAAGCGCCGGGTGGGTGAAGTGAAAGCGATTCCGCACATGCTCTCGCTCTGGGACGGACTGGAGATCAGTTTTTCGGCGGGAAGTAGCTCGGCGCCTGAGGATTCGCTGGTTCGCTCTGTGTGGCCTTTTTCTCCGCTTGCGCCTCTTTTTTATCCATCTTCTCAGCATATCCGGGAACGGTTTGCGAAGCGGAATGGCGCTCGCATCCGGACTGGCTGGCGACGAGGGTGAAAGCAACGAGGAGTGTGGTGGCTAGGGATTTCATGGTTCGATAATTTCGAGTGTCGCTGTCATGTTGCGCTTGTTGGCGGAAGCATTGAGAAGCGTGCGCAGGGCACGGATCGTATGGCCACTCTTTCCGATGATTTTCGGAATGTCTGATGGCCTGGCTGCGACGAGAAAGCTCACTGTCGAGGGCGTCTCTGTCTTTTTAACAATGACGTTCTCGGGAAATTCCACCAGCGATCCGATGACGTAGCGCAGGAACTCCTCCATGGCGGGGCTGTTTAGGCCGCGACTTTTTTGCGGGCCTTGTTGACCATGCTGCCGACAGTCTGACTCGGGCGGGCGCCGCACTGGATCCAATATTCGGCGCGGTCCAGCTTGATGTTGAAATTTTCACCCTCTTGCTTGGGATCGTATTTACCGATGATTTCGATAAATTTGCCATCGCGCGGGCTGCGCTGGTCGGCGACGACGATGCTGTAATACGGGTGGTTTTTGCCGCCTTCGCGGCGGAGTCGGATTGCTACTGCCATAGTATGTTTGTGTTGTTGGAAATTCTTTTTCAGTGTTTGGGCTGCTTATCGGAGGCTCAGAAGGGTAGTCCGGCACCGGCGCGGCCCATGAGTTTTTTCATGGCGCCCATATTTTTCATCATCTTGCGCATCTGGCTGAAGCGCAGAATCAAATTATTCACCTCGCTGACGGAAACTCCGCTGCCCCGGGCGATCCGCTGGCGGCGGCGTGCGTTCAGGATATCCGGACGCATGCGCTCCTGCGGAGTCATGGAGAGGATAATCGCCTCGACCCGTTTCAGTTGGTTTTCATCAACCGAGGAATCTTTGATCTTATCCATTCCGGGGATCATGCCAAGGATATTTTCGAGGGGGCCCATGCGCTTGAGCATTTTGAATTGCTGGAGGAAATCGGTGAGGTCGAACGAGGCGGTGCGGAGTTTCTGCTCCATGCGGCGGGCGTCGTCTTCGGAGATGGCCTCAGCAGCTTTTTCAACGAGGCTCACGACATCACCCATACCGAGAATGCGGCCCGCGAGTCGGTCGGGGTGGAAGACTTCGAACTGCTCGAGTTTTTCGCCCGTGCCGGCGAATTTGATCGGTTGGCCTGTGACGGAGCGGAGCGAGAGGGCGGCGCCGCCACGGGCATCGCCGTCGAGCTTGGTAAGGATGATGCCCGTAAGGCCGAGGGCGGCATGGAAGCGCTCGGCGACGCTTACGGCCTGCTGTCCGGTGGCCGCATCGCAAACGATGAGGATTTCCTGCGGCTGGAGAAAATCGCGGAGCTGCTTGAGTTCCTCGATGAGTGGCTCGTCGAGTTCCTGGCGTCCGGCAGTGTCGAAGATCTGCACATTGCCGCCTGTCGCGGCGCACCAGTCGAGCGCCTGCTTGGCGACCTTGAGCACATCGGTTTCGCCTTTTTCTGGGCGGAAAACAGGGACATCGATTTGCCCGGCAAGCACGGCGAGTTGGTCAATGGCGGCTGGGCGATGGAGGTCGCAGGCTATGAGGAGGGGGGAGAGGCCTTGCGATTTTAAAAGGCGGGCCAGCTTGGCGGAGGAGGTGGTTTTTCCCGCGCCGTTAAGGCCGACGATGAGGATGCGGGCCGGTTTTTCGAGATTGAGCTCGGAAGCGTTGCCTCCGAGGAGTGCGCAGAGTTCCTCGTGGAAGATTTTTACAATCTGCTGGCCGGGTGTGACGCTGCGGAGAACGGCTTCGCCGAGGGCCTTCTCCTTGACCTTGGCTATGAAATCCTTCGCTACCTGGAAATGGACATCGGCATCGAGCAGGGCAAGTCGAACCTCGCGGAGTGCGTCCGTGACATTCGATTCGCTGATCTTGCCTTGGCCACGGAGGTTTTTGAAAACATCCTGAAGTTTATCCGAGAGTCTGCCAAACATGAGATGTCAATGTAAGTGGCGGGAAAGCGATGGGAAGGGGATTTTTGAATCCACGAGGACTTCGGGCAAGGCGCGAAGGGGAATCAGGCGTTGCCGTGGCGGTTGCGCCACTTGAGACGATAGGCACCCATGTTATCCACGATGCGGTCACGGATTTTAAAAACGAGACGGCGTGCATGATTCGCGCGGCGACGGTCGATGAGACCGGATTCCAGAAGGTTGTTCATGGCATCAAGGGCGTCGTTCGCCGCCTTCAAAGCCCGCTTGAGATAGGCAATGGTCATTCCGATCTCCGAAGTATCGTGACCGCACAGACCTGCTGCCAACTTGGCTCCGCAGATGGCGGAACGCGTGGCGAAGCGGACGGCCTCCGGGTTCTCGCGCAGGTCCTCGCGCGTGTCGAGGAGACGGTTGATCCAGCGATGCAGGCGCAGGGTGTCCTCGTAAACGGCGGAGTGGGTGAACTCCTCGAACTCGTCGTCGTATTCCTGCTCCTCCTCATCGGTGAGGTATTCCACCGCCTCGCTCAGGAAGTTCTCGAATTGTTCCTGGGCCTGTTCGGCTTCTTCAAAGATGCTCCAGCCCATTTCCTCGGCAACGATTTCATCGCAGTCTGGGTGATCCATGTATTTCTCAAGAAGCTGAAAATACTTTTCCGTATTCTCATCCTGCTGCTGAAGGAAGCGCTCCCATTTGTATTCGTCCCAAGCCTCCTCGTTCGGAAATTGGTTTTCGTCGGACATCACTAAACCGCTAAATCAAGACAGGGGTCTCGGCAACGGATTTTTCAACCTGCAGGCGGAGCTGTCCACAGGCTGCGGCGATGTCATGTCCCTTCTCGCGGCGGAGGGTGGCCTCGGTTCCGGCCTGCTGGAGGATTTTAAGAAAAGCCTCCTGGTTGGTGTCGTCCGGGCGCTCCCATTCGAGCCCCTCGACGGTGTTGTAGGGGATGAGGTTCACCTTGGCGTTGACGCGGCGGGCCTGGCGAGCGAGGAGGCGGGCCTGCTCGGGGGAGTCGTTGATGTCGCGGATGAGAATGAACTCGAAAGTGAGGCGCTGTTTTTTCAGGCGCACATAATCCTCGCAGGCGGCAAGGAGTTCCTCGACGGGGTATTTTTTATTCACGGGCATGATGCGTCCACGGATATCATCCGTCGCTCCATGGAAGGAAATGGCGAGCCGCACTTGGAGCGGCTGCTCACCCAGATCACGGATGCGCGGCACGAGGCCGGAGGTCGAAACCGTCATGTGGCGGGCGCCGACGCCCACGCCCCAAGGCGCGTTAAGAATGCCAATGGCACGAAGGAGATTGTCGTAATTTGCCATTGGCTCGCCCATGCCCATGAAGACGATGTTGTTGATCTTCTCGCCGCTCTCGGCTTCGACTTGAAGGAATTGGTCCACAATCTCGCCGGCGGTGAGATTTCGTTTCCAACCCTCAAGACCGCTGGCACAGAATTTACAGCCGTAGGCACAGCCGACCTGGCTGGAAATGCAGATCGTTCGGCGGTCTGAAGCCTCGCCATAAAGCGCCGGGGAAGCGGGAATGAGGACGCTCTCGATGAGTTGTCCATCAGCAAGACGGAAAAGAAATTTCCGGGTCGTATCCCGCGCGCCGGTTTCGCGGATTTTCAGAAGGCGGGCGGCGGGAAATTCTGTTTCAAGCCTTTCACGGAGGGCTGAAGGGAGGTTGGACATTTCACGCCACTCGCGGACCCGGCGTTCAAAAATCCACTCCAGCACCTGCGCGGCGCGATAGGCAGGCTGTTCCCACGCAACCATGCGCTCCTCCCAATCGGCCTTTGTCAGCGAGAGAGCCTCCATGTCACTCCCGGCGCGACCAGCGATCCCGATCCGCGAAGAGGATGCATTCGCCATCGATCGGCAGAGGCGTGAAGACCGGCAACGAGAACCCCTGCACATTCGGAGGGCGGGTGATCATGAAAACCCAGTCGGTGTAGGGTCCTTTGTAGATATCGCTGAAAAGCGGGCGGTTTCCAGTGATGGGCGTCAGGTAGAGACCGGAGATCGGCGCGCCCAGAACACGAAAATCGCTGATGCGGTTGAAGTCCTTGATGGTCTTCGGCAAGAGGATGGATTTGCGCTGGGCATACCATGCGGTAGCCCAGGGCATATCCGTCGCGATGGCTTCATCCTTGCCATACCATTCGCCCAGGACGGCGATGAAGGGGGGCACATAGGGTGGCCACTGAATGGCCATGTTTTTTCCCGCAAAGAGCGTGGCCAACATTGGCAGGGAGCAGAGAAAAACCACGCACCCCAGAAACGCAATGCGTATCGCAGGAATCGCCACTTCAAGCCGGTTCCAGAGGACGACCAGAAATGCCAGGCCGTAAAAGACAAAAAGCGGGATGAACAAAACATGGAATTGGTTCGAGGAAACAACCCCCTCGACGCCGCAGAGGCCCATTCCGACAAAGGCTCCGAACCACATCAGAACCACACCCAGGCGGAAGGCGGAGGTTACCGGGGATTTGAAGCGATGGAGAAGGGAGATGAAAAACGCCACCGCCACGATGTTCATTCCGAGAAACGGGAAGATTTTTTCCGACTGAGCGAAGACGGCATTTTTGAGTCGGTTGAAGGGGTGGATTCCCGAAAGGGGAGGCGCCTGGCTGATCGATCGCAGATAACCGCTCTCGGCGGTGTTTACGGGCGCAACCAGTTCGTAGCCTGCAAGACCCAGTGGATTGCCGCAGACGGCGTAGTTACGGACCGCCCAAGGCAGCGTCACGATCAAAAGCGCCGCCAGCGCCACCAAACCTGCGATGCCGCGCGGATGAAAGTAAAACAAGGCGAAAGCAAGCCAGCCGAGGAA
>CAXNGJ010000105.1:0-5126 GCA_964201895.1 Terrimicrobiaceae bacterium | reverse complement strand
TGAGAATGTTTTCATCGTTTATTGATTGAGAGCTGGGTACTTTGAACGTCATGCCCCATTGTGTCAAACAATGACACAAAGTTTTTATGTTTTTGATTGGACCTGCAGGTCGTCAGCACCGCAGCGTCCTTTCAAGGATGAGGGGCATCAATTCGGGCGAATCGTAGCGAGCACGCCTTTTGTATTTTTTGAAACGGCGCCGATGTTCCAGAGGAGAAACCCGCCGCGAGGGCGTGGGGCGATGTTTTTTTCGAGTTGGAGTTGGCGGTTGATTTCGTCAGCCCCCCATCCATGGGAGGTGAGGCGGTCTACGGCTATGCCAGGGACGATGGGCACGCCTTTGGGATTCACGGAAGGACTTCTCCACCAGCGGAGGAGCGATGAGAAGCTCTGCGGGCCGCCTTCGCGCCAATAGAGCTGCGGGGCGAGATAGTCTACCCAGCCATTTTTCATCCAAGTGACTGGGTCGGAGAAGAGTTCATTGTATTGATCGACGCCGGCTTTGACATCCGAGGGCGCGCCTTTGGTATAAATGCCGAACGGGCTGACGCCGAACTGGAGCCCAGGGCGTGTGGAGTGGACGGTTTGGCTGAGTTCGCGGATGAGGGTGTTGACATTTTCGCGGCGCCAATTTGCCTTTGTGAGATTGCCTCCCGCTGCACGGTATGCAGCGTAGGTTTTGTCATCAGGGAAGTTCGGGAGCCCCCCCTTTTCACTCGGGTAGGGGTAGAAATAATCATCGAGGTGGACACCGGCGATGTCGTAGCGGGTTGCGAGATCGCGCACGACGGCGTTGATGTGGCGGCGGACTTCGGGTGAGCCGGGATCCATGTAGAGCACGGTGCCGATGCGGTAGGCGTAATTGGGAAAGCGGCGGCTGATATGGCTTGCGGCGCGAGGGTGCGAGACATTGGCGGCGGCTCGGTAAGGGTTGATCCAAGCGTGGACTTCCAGACCGCGCTTGCGGGCTTCGTCGATAAAAAAAGCGAGCGGGTCGTAGCCGGGCGACTGTCCCTGCGTGCCGGTGAGGAATCGACTCCAGGGCTCGAGTGGAGAGGGGTAGAGGGCATCGCTTTCGGGGCGCACCTGGAGAATAACGGCATTGAGTCCCGCGCCCTTGGCGGCATCCAGAAGGCGCACGGCTTGGGATTTCTGCTCCTCCACGCTCAGACCTTGTTTGGAGGGGAAATTGATATTGTGCACGGAGGAAATCCAAGCGCCCTGCATTTCGGCGCGGGCGATTGAGATTGTGGCGAGGAGAAGGATGGCGAGTGGAGCAAGGAGGCGTTTCATTTCAATAGAGGAAAGATTCTTCGGGAGCGTCGGTTTCGGTGGTGGATTCGGCAACGATAACCGGCATGTGCCTGCCGCCTTCGACGGGGAAAGTGGCTTTGCCGCGCACTTTCACCCAAGTCATCTTCGGCAGGTCGATGGCGGGGTTGGTTTGGACGCTGATCGCGACTGGGCGCGCATCTGCGGCACAGCACATAACAAAAAGGCGTGTCAGATTGAAGCGGTCGCCGTTTGGATTTCCCGTGAGGGCGGGCAGGAACTGGCCGGTGACTTCGACCTGCTTGTTTTCGAAATCCTCGCGCATTGTTGGTTCACCCGCCGCGTAGAGCAGATCGACGGCTTCAGCCACAATGTAACCATCGGCATTTTTTTTGAGGTAGAGCGAAGGGTCCATCATGGTTCCCTCCTTCACGGAGCCGTCGGCGTTAGGCAGTGCAGGGTCCAGTGGAGGGGAAAAACCTGGCAGGTCGGCGATGTTGTCCACCATGCCGCGATTCATCACGGCGGTCGCTCCGAAGTTGCTCGGTGAGAGCTTTGTCGCGGCGAGGAGAGGGATCGTCAGCAAAAGGAGAGGAAAAATTCCGATGTTGGAGAGCCCGTGTTTTCCCGACTCGCCGGCAATGGTCAGCAGCAGGGCCAAAGAAAGCAGTAGCAGCACGCCTCCCGAAATAGCGGTGTAGATGTGAAAGGCTGGGTGCAGATAGGAGGCGATGCGATTCGAGAGGTAAAAGTAGCTCAGCACGATGCCCCAGACCATGAGGACGCCGGATGCTGCAAATCGTGAAAGGATGCCGGTCATGGCAGGACAACGGCAAGCCTCAGGCAGATTAGGCCGATCATGACGAAAAGCCCGATGGCCAGCGCGGCGACAAAGCGTCGGGTGAACACGGCGCTGTATATGAATGCCAGCTTGAGATCCATCATGGGACCGAACACCAGAAAAGCGAGTTTCGCAACCGCAGGAAAGGAGACGAATGTGGCCGCGATAAAGGCATCCGAGGAGCTGCACAGGGACAGGATTCCGGCAAGCGTCATCATCGCTGGAATTGCCAAGCGGTCATCGAGCGACAGCGGCAGGAAAAGTTCCTGATTCACTGCCGTGCTGAAAACCGAGGCGACTCCAACGCCGAGGATAAAATAAACCATCACATCCAGAAAATCCCGCACCCCGGCCTCCATCGCGCTGACCAGCCTGCGAAGGAAAGGTCGGGGTGATGGGCCGCCATCTCCCGCAGGACCGGAGAGTGTCAGCGACTCAAGAATGGATTTTTTCAAAACGGCTCCAATCGGGAGGTTCAGCACGGCGAGGCCGGCGAGTACGGCGACAAAAAATCCGAGCCCGAGTCGCAGAGCGGTAAATTCCGCTGCGCCCTGTCCACGGAATGCGGCATAGGTGCTGAAGGCGGTGATCGGATTCACGATGGGTGCTGCCAGCATGTAGGCGACTGCGCTTGAGACGGGCAGGCCCTTGGCGATGAGGCGGCGGATGACTGGCACAATGCCGCATTCGCACATGGGGAAAACAATTCCGAGCACGCCGCCGAGGCCTACTGCGGCGAATGCGTTGCGAGGGAGGAGTCGCGTCATGAGGCGGGCGAGAAGGAATTGGTCGATGAGGCCGGAGAGCAGTGTGCCGAGCAGTATGAATGGCACACCCTCGAGAAGCACACTGAGGAAAGCATAGGAAAAATCCTGCACGCTGAAGGAAAACCACGGAGCGTTCATGGGGATGTGGCTTTTTCGCGGCGTCTGCGTGAGAGATAGAACCACCCGCCAGGAAGGCCCCAAATCAGATAAACGACCATGCCGGTTATGGAGACCAGCATTCCAGTTCCTTTCGCCACACCGCAGAGTTCGTGGAGGAGTTCATCCAGCAGCGCCTCGCGCACGCCGATGCCATTGAGGCTGATCGGGAGCGAGGAAACAGCCGTCACGAGAGGCATGATCGACATCATGTCCAAAAAATCCACCTTCGGTGTGAACGCGCGCGCCACGAAATAGAACGCGGCAAAAAATGTCACCAGCATGGGGATCGTGTAGAACGCGCCAAGCAAGGCCTCGCGCCTGTTTTCGATGCAGAGTTGCCAGAGGGTGGAGAGCTTCACGATAGCATCGCGGAAAGGCATGCCGGTGGGGAGGCGCTCGACCAGATGGCGTTTCGTGAGCACGAAGGATGCCGCCAAGCCAAGTGCCATGGTGAAAAGGATGATGGCGAAGATTTTCATCGTGTTACCAACTGTCAGGCTCTGGGCGAACCACTCTGCGCGACCCCAGGCAAAGGCGAGGCCCATGGCTACAAGCACAAGCATGGCGAGCAGGCGGTCCACCGCAACGCTGAGAAATCCCGCCGTGCGGTGCTCAGGGTGCTCCTTCATAAGATACAGCACCCTTACCACATCTCCGCCCGTGGTGCCGGGGAGGAACTGATTAAAAAACGCGCCGATGAAAAAAAGGCGTGTGGTCTCGGCAAGTGGGATCTTGAGGTGCAGCATTTTCAAGAAAAGCTGCCAGCGGATGATGCCGAAAAACTCGCAGGCCCCGGCTGAGAGCATCGCGGCAAGGAGCCACCAGACATCGGCCCGCGCTAAGGCCTCGGACATGTCAGTACGGCGCGACGGATCGTGGAGGAGCCACCAGAGCAGGCCTATGGTGACAAGAACCTGAATGATTTTAAGCAACCGCTCTCCAAAGTGGGATTTTTTCCTCACTCCATCGGGTCTGTTTTTTAATTCTGGATCCAACACGTTTTTTGGAGCCATCCTCAATCAGGGATTACTCGGCGTTGGCGGCCTCATTCCCAAGCGGTTTGCGTTTGGAGGGTTTCACCGGTTGCGATTTGGCAAGCGTCGGTTTGCGGGAGGTCGTGGGTGCTGGCTCCATGGCAGATTCCGGCTTCGTTGTATCCAGTAAATCGAAGCCCGGGAAGACAGGATGCGACTCCAGCTCGCTTTGAAGGGCATGGCCGTTGACTTTTTCGCTGGCCGCCTTCTCCACGGCGTTGGCGCTCGGTTTTTTTCGGCTGACGGTTTTTTTTGCCGTTGCCACGGTTTTTTTTGGAGGTGGAGTTTTTTGATGATGTAGCCGGCGGGCGTTGAGCAGCTCGGGAATTTCCAGTCCCTCATCCTCAATGTTCTCAAATTGTCTTTCCTCTGGAGATTTGCCGCTGAGGTGGTCTGACGTGGCCTGAAGGAGGCGCGTCACATTTGTTTCCCAAGTCGCATAGGCCTCGTAGCCTTCCCAGTCAGGTTCGGGAAGTTTCCCGTGCAGGAGCGTGGCCATGCCATCCGCCACGGCATCGCTCGAATCCGGTTCCACATAGACGCCAAGTCCAAAGTGCCTAACGAGATCCTGCATCGGGCTTGTGCCACTTGAAGCCAGCACCCGGCGGCGGGCATTGACGGCCGTGGTCAGCGTGGCCGTTTGGGAATGGAAGGATCCAGCATAGGTGAGGAGGATGTAATCCGCTGCTTGGAAGTAGCTGAGGCGTTTCTCATCCCCTACGAATTCATCGGAAATAAAAACCCGCTTCGAGAGTCCCAGATCGTTGGCAAGCATCTGGTAGTATTTCAGAGGCTTGTCCTTATGGGATGAAACACTGCCGATGATCACGAGGTGGACATCCGGATTGTCATTCAGGGCGCGAATGGCGAGATCAATGTTCTTGTGGTTTCGAATCGTGCCGAATGCGAGGAAGATTTTTTTACCGCGAGCAGCCTTCCAGCCGGCGCGGATGGTCTTTGGGTTTTGATGGATCGTCTTGGTGGATTCAGGGCCGAGGGGAACTTCGATCGGATGGATATGGCGGGGCAATTGAGTGGCACCGGAGAGGCGTT
>CAXNGJ010000104.1:0-5189 GCA_964201895.1 Terrimicrobiaceae bacterium | reverse complement strand
ATCCAGGGCAAGGGCATCGAGGATTTTATTCTCTTCACCCTCGAACCGCGCGTTCTGGGCGAGGCGTCATTTGGGCAGGAAGAGGAACAGAATCCTGAACTTTTTGAGCCGCACTTCGGCATCGACGAAAGCGGCAAGGGTGATCTTTTCGGACCGCTCGTTATCGCCGGCGTTTATGTGAATCCCGAAATCGCCCGCAAACTCCGCGACGCCGGCGTTCAAGACAGCAAGGCCATCAGCAGCGACAAACGCATCCGCGAACTGGCGGCAGCCATCCGCAAGATCCGCGTTCCAGCCAGCGTCGTGACAGTGGCCCCGCCGCGCTACAACGAGCTCTACCGCAAAATTGGCAACCTGAACCGACTCCTCGCATGGGGCCATGCACGCGTGATCGAGGATCTTTGCGCTCTATGCCCCGACTGCCCCCGGGCGCTTTCCGACAAATTTGCCGATGTGCGCGTGCTTGAGCGTTCGTTGATGGATAAAGGGCGTAAAATCCAACTCGACCAACGCACCAAGGCCGAGTCCGACTATGCTGTCGCGGCAGCGTCTATCCTAGCCCGCGAAAAGTTCATCGATTGGCTGGAGGAAAAAGGCGGTGAGTCCTGCATGGTATTGCCTCGCGGCGTCTCGGCGCAGGTGAAGCAGGCCGCCATTGCGCTCATTCAATCCAAAGGCCCGGAAGCACTCGAGAGCCACGCCAAGATGCATTTCAAAACAGCCGCCGAGGTCCTCGCCGCAGCGGGTGGCAGCGCAACTCCCGCCTGAACGCGATTGCCAACCCCGCCGGACTCGGGTTTCCTACCGCGACCAATTTTTCAACCATGACATCCGCTCAAATCCGCCAGTCGTTCCTCGATTTTTTCCACGAAAAGCAACACACGATCGTTCCTTCCTCGAGCCTCATGCCCGACTCGCCAAACCTGCTTTTCACGAATGCCGGAATGAACCAGTTTGTTCCATTTTTCCTCGGCCAGAAGGCGCCTGATGTTTCCAAGTGGGCGGGCACGCTGCCCGGCTCCGACCTCCGTGCCGCCGACACGCAGAAATGCATCCGCGCCGGCGGAAAACATAACGACCTCGATGATGTCGGCCTCGATACCTACCACCACACCATGTTCGAGATGCTCGGCAACTGGTCGTTCGGGGATTATTTTAAACGCGAAGCGATCGACTGGGCATGGGAACTCGTCATCGGCCGTTGGAAATTCCCGCCCGCCCGCCTCTACGCCACGATCTACAATCCCGAGTCGGGCGACCCCGCCTCGCGCGACGAGGAGGCATGGGAAATCTGGGCCGAGAAGTTCCGCGCGGCCGGACTCGATCCAGCCGTCCACATCGTAAACGGCAACAAGAAGGACAACTTCTGGATGATGGGCGAAACCGGCCCCTGCGGCCCCTGCTCGGAGTTGCATGTCGATCTCACGCCCGCCGGCGACACGGGCGGCGCGCTCGTCAACAAAGGCTCCGCCGACTGCATCGAGATTTGGAATCTCGTCTTCATCCAGTTCAATGCCAACCCGGACGGCTCGTTTTCTCCCCTCCCCGCCCGCCATGTGGACACCGGCATGGGCTTCGAACGCGTGACTTCAATCATCCAAGGCACAAAGAATCTCACCGATTTCGCCAACGCGCGCATCTCGAACTACGAGACCGACATCTTCCGCCCGATCTTTGACGAACTGGAAAAACTCAGCGGCAAGACCTACGGATCCACACTGCCCGTCAGCGGTTCCACCGGCGACACCGAACAGGAAAAAAACGATGTCGCCTTCCGCGTCATCGCCGACCACATCCGCACGCTCACCTTTGCGATCGGTGACGGCATTCAACCCGGCAACACCGACCGGAACTATGTGCTCCGCCGCATCCTGCGCCGCGCCGTCCGCTACGGCCGCTCCCTCGGCTTCCGCGCGCCATTCTTCCACAAGCTCGTCGATATCCTCGCCCGCACGATGGGAGATGTCTTCCCCGAAATCCGCGCCAAGCAGAAACACATCGAGGATGTCCTGAAACTCGAAGAGGAATCCTTCAACAAAACCCTCGACCGGGGGATAGAGCTTTTCAACGAAGCTGCCGCTCAGGGAAACATCACTGGCGCCTTCGCATTCAAACTCTATGACGAGCAGGGCTTCCCTCTCGACCTCACCGAACTCATGGCTCGCGAACGCGGCCTCACGGTGGACACCGAGGGATTCAACACCCTCATGGAAGCCCAGCGCGCGCGTGCCCGTGCGGCCCAGAAGAAACAGGTCATCACCCTTTCGGAAATTGAAACCACCACGCCCACGGTTTTCACGGGCTACGACTCCCTCGCAGACACAGCCCGCGTCCTCGAGGTTCTGACAATCAAAGACCGCACCGCAGTGATTCTGGACCGCACCCCCTGCTATGCCGAGATGGGCGGCCAAGTCGGAGACACAGCCGAGATAACCCGGGGAGGACAACTCTGGAGGGTCACGAACACCCAGAAGACCGGCAACACCTGGCTCCACCTGCTCGATTCCGCCGACGCCCCTAGTGTCGGTGACGAAGTCCTGATTTCCGTCAATGCCACACGCCGTGCGGCGATCCAACGCCACCACACCGTGACCCACCTCCTCCACTGGGCGCTCCACGAAGTCGTCTCACCCGAGGCCACGCAAAAGGGCTCCTCCGTTTCACCCGAAAAACTCACCTTCGACTTCAACAGCGCCGCCCTGACCGCGCAGCAAGTGCGCGACATTGAAAATTTGGTGAACGAACGCATCCTCGAAAATGCAACCGTATCCTGGACCGAAGTCCCCTACTCCGAGGTGCGCGGCCGCGCGGATATCATGCAATTCTTCGGCGACAAATACGGCGACACCGTGCGCGTCGTGCAAGTCGGAGGAACAGGAAAACTCGACGGCTACTCGATGGAACTCTGCGCCGGCACCCACACCAGGGCCACCGGCGAGATCGGCCTCTTCCGCATCCTGGCCGAATCCGCCATCGCCGCTGGAGTCCGCCGCATCGAAGCCGTCGCCGGCCTTGAAGCCGCCACGCTCACGAAAAGCGACGCCCAGCGCCTGCATGACATCGCCGGTCTCCTGAATGCACCCGCCGCCGAGATCGAAAAGAAAATCGAAGCCCTCTTGGCCAATCAAAAGGAACTCGAAAAAGCCCTCAAAGCCGCGCGCTCCAAAGAAGCCGCCGCACAAGCCAAGGACCTCGCCGCAAAAACCGAATCCATCGGCGGAATCCCCTTCCTCTCAGCCAACCTCGGCGCAGTCGATGGCGACCATCTCCAAGCCGTGCTCGACGCCCTCAAGTCCACCTTCGAAGGCGTCACCGTGCTCGCAGGCTCCGCCAATAACGCCGTCTCCCTCGCCGCCAGCGTCAGCCAAGCATTCACCTCAAAAATCCAAGCTGGCAAAATCATTCAAACCATCGCTCCGATCGTCGGAGGAAAAGGCGGCGGCAAACCCGACGCCGCCCGAGGAGGCGGCAAGGACACCTTAAAAATCCCAGAGGCTCTCGCCACAGCCAAAACCCTGCTCGGAGCAGCTTGAGTAAAACCTTCATCTCACGGAGGCACAAAGACACGGAGATTAGGGATCGATTGATCCGTTGATGGTTCGGGTGATTCCGTCGCGCATGAGCGCTTCGCCGAAATTCAGAAGATAGCCGAGTTTGAGGCCGGTCAGGCGGAGGTAGGTTAGCAACTGCTTTTTGTGGGCTGGCGTCACGCGCTCGATGGACTTCAGTTCCACGATGACCAGATCCCCGACGATGAGATCGGCACGAAAACCTTCGCTGAAAGTCTCTCCTTGGTATTCGATCGGCACAGCGACCTGCCTCTGAACTGCCAAACCGCGTCGCTCGAGGGCGCGAGCCAAGGTCACCTCGTAAACCGTCTCGAGCAAACTGGGACCAAGATTCCTATGCAACTCCAGCGCACAATTCACGATGATGGTTCCAATATCATTCTCCTTCATCTCCGTGTCTTTGTGCCTCTGTGAGAAATATTTTCGAACTTTAACTTTTATGCGGCTTGCTCGATGTCCTCAGTCGCTTGGTGACTGTTTATTCAATCGGCATGGGAGTTTTTGCTCTCACGGAGGCACAAAGACACAGAGGTCAGGGATCGATTGAGCCGTTGATGGTTCGGGTGATTCCGTCGCGCATGAGCGCTTCGCCGAAATTCAGAAGATAGCCGAGTTTGAGGCCCGTCAGGCGGAGGTAGGTTAGCAACTGCTTTTTGTGGGCTGGCGTCACGCGCTCGATGGACTTGAGTTCCACGATGACCAATCCCTCGACAATGAGATCGGCACGAAAACCTTCGCTGAAAGTCTCTCCTTGGTATTCGATCGGCACAGCGACCTGTCGTTGCACGGCCAATCCACGGCGCTCGAGGGCGCGAGCCAAGGTCACCTCGTAAACCGTTTCCAGCAATCCAGGCCCAAGATTCCTGTGCAATTCCAGCGCGCAATTCACGACGATGGTTCCAATATCATTCTCCTTCATCTCCGTGTCTTGGTGCCTCCGTGAGAGACTGTCCTTTCCCCTACTTCGCTTCGGTAATCAACTGCCTCAACACAAATGGCAGGATGCCGCCGTGGCGGTAGTAGTCGACCTCGATGGGGGTGTCGATGCGGAGTTTGACCGTTTGCTCAACTTTGGTGCCGTCTTTGCGGGTGATGGTGAGGGTGACATTTTGGCGGGGTTGGATGCTGTCGCTGAGGCCGGTGATGTCGTAGGTTTCGGTGCCGTCGAGGTTGAGTGATTGCGCGCTGATGCCTTCGGGAAATTGGAGTGGGAGGACGCCCATGCCGACGAGGTTGGAGCGGTGGATGCGTTCGAAGCTTTGGGCGACGACGGCTTTGACGCCGAGGAGGCGGGTGCCTTTGGCGGCCCAGTCTCGGCTGGAGCCGGTGCCGTATTCTTGTCCGGCGAAGACGATGAGCGGGGTGCCTGCGGCCTGGTATGCCATGCAGGCGTCGTAGATGCTCATTTGCTCGCCGGTCGGCTGGTGGATCGTGAGGCCGCCTTCCACGCGGGTGCCGTCGGCTTTGGCGGGGATCATGAGGTTTTTGATGCGCACATTGGCGAAGGTGCCTCGGGTCATGACGCGGTCATTGCCACGGCGGCTGCCGTAGCTGTTGAAATCCACCGCTTCGATGCCGTTTTCGACGAGGTATTTTCCGGCAGGTGAGCTGGCTTTGATG
>CAXNGJ010000103.1:0-5197 GCA_964201895.1 Terrimicrobiaceae bacterium | reverse complement strand
CGGGGACCATCAATATCGGCCATGAAGGCGTCGCGATTTTTCCACGGGCATGGGCCGAGCATCCAGACCTCGACCGGTGCGCCTTGCGCTTTCAGAAAGCGCGCGAGGCCGGGCCAACTTTCCTCGAAGGGGCCAGTGCGTCCAGCCGGATACCAAATGAAATGCGCTATACCGAGGGATGGAAATTCCTCGCCCTTATTCCATGATGTGAGGCCGCTGATCGTGCCAGCGCACTCGTTTTTCCAAATGCGGCGACCGATTTCGAGCGCCTGCGAATCGCCGAGGTCGGCAGGGGACGCCTGGGCTGCGAGTGATGACATCACAAATACAGCCAATAGGAATCGTCGAATCATCTGGCGATGCGTGCTCCGTCTGCGGGCGCTCAGTTGGCTTTCTTGTTTTCGGCGACGGATTTTTTCTTCGTCGCTGCGGGAGTCGGTGAAGGAGCAGGGGCCTTTTCAAGAATCGGCTTGAGCGGATCCTCCTTGCGGTATACACGCGGGAGCTTCACTTGAGGGCGCTCGGGGTCGTTGAGTTTATTGAAGCGCTTGGCCTGCGGCTTGGTGAGCGGATCGTCGAAAATATCTTGGAATCGTGTGTCGAGCGAGAGGGCACGGTCGTATTCCGCCATGCCTTGGATGTAGCTGTAGTAGGCTTGGAGAAGGAATGTCTGCGACTGAAGGAGCGAGGTCTGTTGGTTCAGCACATCGAGCTGTGTGCCCGCGCCGGCATCGAGGCGCTCCTGCGCGAGACGAAGGGCTTCCACGCCCTGCACCACGCTGGCTTCTTGGCTGTCCACGGTTTCGCGGGCCTCGAGGAGTTTTGATATCGCCTGCTGCACTTGAAGAATGACTTCGCGCACACCGTTGTCGTAATTGATTTTCGCCTGCTCCATGCGGGCCTTGGCGGATTTCACATTGCCGTAGGTGAGGAGCCCGTCCCAGATGGCCCAGGAGCCGCTGACTCCAACAAACCAACCATTGACCATGTCGGTCAGGCTGCTTGTGAGAAAGTCGCTTTGATTTGTTTGTCTCGCGCTGGCACGGATCTCCGGCAAATAGCCTGCGACCTGCTGGTTGACGCGTGCCGCCTCGCCGAGGATGAGCTGGCGCTGGGCTTTGAGGTCGGGGTTGCGGGCGACAGCGATGCGCACGGATTCGTCCGAATTGAGGGTGCGGGGTTTGTAGTCGAGTCTGCCGACGATATTGAATGGCACCTCGCTTGGGAAGCCGGGCGGGTAGTCCATGCCAAGGAGGCGGACGAGTCGATACATGGAAACGCGGTAGTTGTTCTGGGCCTGGATAAGCGGCGGCTTGGCGTTTGCGAGCGCGACTTCGGCTTGGAGGACATTGAAGCGTGGCACAGTGCCGGCTTCGTAGCGGTTTTGCTGGTCTTTGAGCTGCTCGGTGAGAAGGTCAACGGATTGTTGGTTGGCGATGATGAGGGCGCGATTGAGGACGACCTCGAAGAAATTGATCTTCACCTCCGAGATAACATTGTCGATCACGCCGCGCAGGCGGTAATAGGCCTCCTGCTCATCCGAGAGGGCTGCGCGTATTGCGGAGACAGCGGCGCCCCCATCGTAGATCAGCTGGGAGAATTCCACATCGACGCTCCAAGCTTCGCTGTTGATGTTGCTTCCACCGAAATTGACATCATTGATCTCGCGACTGGTGAAACCGTAGTTGGAATTCAGGGAAACCTGAGGGATGATTCTGGACCGGATACTGATGAATTGGCCCGAGCTGGTGTTCAGCTCCTGCACGGCACCCAATATTTCGGGGTTTTGCTTGATGGCGGTCTGAATGGCCTCTTCGATTTTCAGATCGGGAACCTTGGGATTTCTTTGCTTGGCGATGAGTTCGTTGAGGGCCTTGTAGAAGTCTGTTGTAGCCATTTCCTTCGTCACAGCAGTGCGGGAGCTTTGTTCCAGAACTGGAGTCTCTGGACTTGGCGCGAGCGGCTCAGCGGATTGCGCAGGCACTGGCGCGGCGAGCTCGCTGGTAATCTGGCTCGGTTCCGGCAGGGGTAGCGCGGCAGGCATCGGAGGAAGCGGTAGCGGCATGCTGCCATCGGGAAGAGGCGTGCCGGTCGGAGTCGGGCTCGTCGAGGGCAGGGGCAGAGGCGTGAATTGAGGCAGGGGCGGCGGCAGCGGCAAATCCTGAAACTGAGGGGTGGGAGTCGGAGCTTGTGCGAAAAGCGGGAGTCCGGCGAAAAGAAATGCAGCGGATAGAGTGGCGGAGATTTTCAGGATCATGGTGATAGCTGTCAGAGCGCTTGAGAAACGAACTTTATGCGAGGATTTGCCGGTGAAAAGAAAATCGATCGAAACGATGCATTAATTTTGCGGTGCGGTTCCCGCCGAAGGCGTATCGGTGGATGAAGCCGCACTGCCGCCGGGTGACCCCGGCCAGGCTGGACGCGGGATGTAGATTTTATCTCCTGTGGATGGATTGCCGGCCACGATGTCGGCGATGAGAAATGGTTGAGCTTTGAGCGATGTCATGAGCAATGTCCCGGATTCGCGCCCATTCTGAACAGAGAGGTATTTCTCGCCCGGAACGACCGGTGTGGCCGACTCTGACTCAATCAAAACGAAATTTTCCGCCGTGTTCACCATCCGGATCGTGCCAGCCCAGTTGACCGGTGTGGCAGCAGGTGGGCTGGGCTTTTTTGGGGGGAAAAATTTGCCAAGGCCGCTTAGCCAGGATGCGCGAGGAGCAGGCGGCCTTGCTCCCGACGAGTGAGTGCAGGCTCCGAGTAAAAAAACGAGCGCAGCAGTAAGAATGGGGGTGATTTTCATAAGGAAAGCCAGGCAGGTTCACGGGGAGGCTCTTTAACAAAGTCCGCCGCAGGAGGTCCATCTCCGAAAACCGCCCATTGCCCGTCCTTGCGGACGAGTAGAATGGTTTTGTCGGGTTGCACAAGTTTGAGAAATGCGGTTTCCCCTGGATCGGCATCGCTCAGGTTTGCGATGATCCAGCCTTCTTTAAACCATTCACCGGCCTCGGAAGGAAGGAAGCCCTCACGAATCAGTTTCTCAAAATAACCCACTGTTGAGGCCTCATGGAGTTCAAATGGCCAACCAAGATGGTTTTTTCCAAACTGAAACCCATCGAGTGCCATTTCTTGCGCGGCATGGTGGATTTCGACGGCCTGGCGTGAAAAATCCGGGGCCGGCACGCCATAGGAAACCGGATTTGGTGCAGGCAAGCCGGGTTCCGTCGGTGCCGGGCTTTTCCGACAGGCACCTACTGTCAGCAGGCAGGAGATGCCAGCGAAGAAAAGAAATCCGGGCCATCGAAGTCGCATGGATGTGATTTATGCGAAGAGGCTCTCAAAATGCAAACTCCAAGCCCAAGCGACCCGTGGCCCGCTGGGATTTTTGCATCAAATTAATACCCTTGCCGCTTGACCCGACTTGGATGAGTCGCCATAGTACCCGATTCCGAAAGGGAAAGCACTTCAGCCACAGCTCGTCGCTTTCTGTTTCGGCAGAAACGATTTTATGAATTCCGAACTCATCACAATGCTGGACCTGCTGGAGCGTGAGAAGGGCATCAAACGCGATGTCCTCGTGGAGGCTATTTCCACATCCATCCTGACAGCTTCGAAAAAAAGTTTCACCTCAGGCACCCGCGAGCTTCGCATCGAGATCAACCCCCAAAGCGGCGCCATTCGCGCCATGGCGAAGCTTATTGTAGCCGAGAAAATATCGAGCCCGCATGACGAAATTCTTCTTTCCAAGGCACGCGCCATTAAGCCCGACGCACAGCCCGGCGAGGAGATCGAAGTCGAAGTCACGCCACGCGACTTTGGCCGCATCGCCGCTCAGGCGGCCCGCCAAGCCATCAACCAGCGCCTCCGCCAAATTGAGCGGGAGATGATTTATGATGAGTTCAAGGATCGTGCCGGAGAGATCGTGACTGGCACGGTTCGCCGCTTCGAGCGTTCGGATGTGATCGTGGATCTCGGCAAATTCGAGGGTGTCATGCCATCCCGCGAGCGCGTGCTCACCGAGGAATACAATATCGGCGACCGCCTACGGGCCTATGTCGTCGCAGTGGAGAGCGGCAACCGTGGGCCAGAGATCATCCTTTCCCGAAGCCATCCGAATTTTGTTCGCCGCCTCTTTGAACTCGAGGTCAGCGAAATCGCCGACCGCACGGTGGAACTCAAGGTCCTCGCCCGCGAGGCAGGTTTTCGCACGAAGGTCGCCGTCCACAGCGCCGATCCGAAGGTCGATCCCGTAGGCGCCTGCGTAGGCATGCGCGGAGCGCGCGTCAAAAACATCGTCCGCGAACTCAACAACGAGAAAGTCGATATCATCCGCTGGGATGCCGACCCTCTCAAATTTGTGAGCGCCGCGCTCAAGCCGGCGAATATCAAATCCATCACAGCCGACGAAGCGAAAAAAATCATTCAGGTTCTTGTTCCAAAGGAAGACCTCTCGGTCGCCATCGGACGCAAAGGGCAGAACGCCCGCCTCACCGCAAAAATGTGCGGTTGGGAAGTTGATATTCAAGAAGACAAGCGCGAGGAAAAAGCCCTCAAGCACAAGACAGACGAGGCCGCACACTCGCTTGCTGAGATTCTTGGAATTTCCGAGGAAGAGGCACTCAAACTCACCGCAAGCGGTATGAATTCCATCGAGGTCATTCAATTGGCCGGCGCGGATGACATCGCCGAAGCTCTGGGTTCCGATATCGAAACCGGGCAACGAATCCTTGCAGCGGCACAGGCTACACAAAAAACTCCCGCCGCCTGAGGGGTATGAAAACGTTCCCCCGGCTCGCAATTTACCATGGCAGAGAAAACAAAGAAAAAAACCACCGAGGAGAAGCCGGCCGCCACGAAGCGTCCAGCAGGATCCTCGCGCTCCACGCGCACTCCACGCTCCGCTGAAACTCCCGAACCATCTGCCACCCCAACTCCCGAACCAAAGGTTCAGGGTCCGACGGTCGACCTGCTCGAGCCGGTTAAAAAAGTCAAAAGAACTTCTGACAAGGTTGGCCTCAAGCCGTTCATCAAGCCTCTCATCGCCCCGCCGGTCTCGCAAACGCCACTTCCACCTGAACCAGAACCGATTCCAGAATCAGTTTCTGCAGAAGATATTCCCGCCAACGAGGAGTCCGAGCCCGAAGTATCCAGCGCAGAGATGTCGGGGAAGAAAGTCCTCAACATTAAGCCTCCGATC
>CAXNGJ010000102.1:0-5207 GCA_964201895.1 Terrimicrobiaceae bacterium | reverse complement strand
CATCTGCTGTGTGCATGCCGAATGCGGAGGCTTCGCCACCCTCGGCGCGGTTGCGCAGAGAGTCACGACCCACGCCGCTCATGGAATCAAGAAGTGTGTCCTTGAGTTGGAGAAGGCGGTCGCGTTGCTTGGCAACCCAGCCGGTGACTTTGACGGGCTCCTTGCCTTTCTTGATCACGACCACAGGCATTTTCTGTGCCTTCACCGGCGCTGCTTTTTTGACAGGAGCCTTCTTCGGAACTGAAGCTGATTTTTTTACCGGTGCGGTTTTCTTCAAAGGCACTGCTTTTTTCGCAATGGGGACAACTTTTTTAGGAGCTGGCTTTTTGGAAACAGCAGCGGCCTTTTTGATTGGCGCAGCCTTTTTGGCAGGAGCTGCTTTTTCAAAAGTAGCGGAAGGCTTTTTGGAAGCAGGCTTGACCTTGGCTTGAGGCTTGGCCTTGGCAACAGGCTTCTTGATAGGAGCGGCCTTTTTTGCAACAGGCTTTGCCTTGGCAGGTTTTTTGGATTTTTGAGCCATGGACGTTTAATTTAGTGAAAGGGGCGAGATAAGTAGCGCAGACGTTCGCGCGCGGCAAGGGATTTATTAAAAGAAAAAATGCGCCGCTTTCAGGGATCAACCCTCGGGGTCATTCCTTTCAACAATGCGGTCGCCTCATTCGGTGCATTCATCGCTCTCCTGCATCGGCGTCGAACGTCTTTCAGATGAAGCCGCGAGATTTGGATTGAAACCGGTCGCCCGCCATGGCTTCTTAAGCACGATCCCATTTATGAAAAAATCTTCTGTAATCGTGCTTGGCTCCGCCTTGGCCGTATTGGTTCTCGCAGCATGTGAATCGCAGCGTCCAGTTCGCAAAAAAACCGGAACAGGCCGCTTTGGCTACCAAGACACACCCTCCACCACCACGCAGTTTATCACCCCAACGCCAACGCCGGAAGGTTACACCGAGATGCCGCCTCCAGTGGATCCCAGTGCCGCACCGACCCCCGTTCCCACGCCGACTCCTCCCCCCGAGCCCGTGGCGTCCAGGGACCTCTCCTACGGTACACCAGTTCCCGGGAAACCAGGATTCGTCACCAGTCCCCATTCGCCCTATGCTGGGTATGTGGATGTCCGTGGATTTCCTCCCGGCACTGAGGTGAAATGCCCTTACTCGGGCAAGATTTTTCTGGTGCCCTGAACCGGCGAGTCACCATCCTTGGGCCAGGTCTGATCGGCGGCTCGCTCGCGATGGCTCTGCGCAGGTCGGGTCATTTTCGGGATATCTCTCTCTGGGCGCGCCGCGAGGAAGCCGCCCGCGAGGCCGCATGTCTCCTTCCAGATTGCACCGTTTCGCATGATCTCTCCGCTGCCGTTGCGGGTTCCGACATAGCCGTTCTTTGCCTATCTCCGCACGCGATCGAAGCGATTGGTCCCGAGCTCAGGAAATATCTGCCCGAGCGCGCCGTTGTGACCGATGCCGGCAGCGTGAAAGGCAAGATCGTCGCGCGGCTTCAAGAAGTCTTCGGCGGCCGCTTCATCGGGGCGCATCCCATGGCGGGCTCCGAGCAGAGTGGCATCCGTGCCGCCCGTGAGAATTTGTATGATGGCGCTGTTTGTATTCTCACGCCCACGCCGCACACCGATCCATCCGCACGGATTCTGGCTGAGGAATTGTGGGTCACAGCGGGTTGTACGCTTCAGGAAATGTCCCCCGAGGCCCACGACCGCGCGATGGCGCGCATCAGCCACCTTCCTCACGCCGCCGCCGCCGCTCTGGTTCATGCCGCTCTGGGAGCAGACCCCTCGCTTGCCCGGCTTGCCGGAGGCGGCTATCGCGATTCGACCCGCATCGCCGGTGGGCCCGAAGGCCTCTGGGCGGAAATTTTCCTCGATAACAGTGCCGAGGTTTTAAACGGAATCCATGACTTGCAAACCGCGCTCGAGACGCTGAAACTCGGCCTCGAAAACGGCAACCGGAGTGCAGTGGAGGCGTTTCTTGCAGATGCCCGGACTCTCCGCGCCAGCCAGACACCAGCCACATGAAGGCCACCAAGGAAAATCACACTCTCTCATCCCGCCGCGCCGCGCTCATCGATACCGAAATCGCCGTTCCGCCCGACAAAAGCATCTCCCACCGCGCTGTCATGCTCGCCGCCCTTTCCAACGGCACTTGCGTGATTCGCAATTTCCTCGAGGGCGAGGATTGCCGCAGCACAGCCGCAGCCATGCGCCAGTTGGGAGTTTTCATCGAATCCCCCGAACCTGGAACGCTCATTGTGGAGGGCGTTTCGGGCCGTTTCACCAAGCCGCTTGGCGACATCGACTGTGGCAACTCCGGCACCACGATGCGGCTCATGTCCGGCATTCTTGCCGCCCAGAATTTCACCTCCCGCCTCACTGGCGACCCTTCCCTGTCGAAGCGCCCGATGCAGCGCGTTATCGATCCACTGCGCCTCATGGGTGCCAATCTCCATGCAGAAGGCGAAAAATCCTGCCCGCCGCTTGTGGTCGAGGGTCATGGCAATCTGGAGGGCATCACCTACCGCACGCCGGTTGCCAGCGCGCAGGTCAAAAGTGCGATTCTTCTCGCCGGGCTCTTTGCCAAAAGTCCCAGTACGGTGATCGAAGATGTCCGCTCCCGTGACCATACCGAGAGGATGTTCGATTTTTTTCTCATCAAATCGAAACGCGAGGAGGTTTGGGAAAACAAAAACTCCCTGAAGGATCGGCGTCTCGTTGAAATCCGCACAACCGTCGAGGGAGGTCAGGTGCCAGAGTCGATGGATTTCACGGTCCCCGGCGACATCTCCAGTGCTGCATTCTGGTTGGTTGCATCCGCTGCGCAACCGGGCTCCCGCCTGCTGGTGAAGGATGTGGGGCTGAATCCCACCCGCACCGGCATCATCGATGTCCTCGTCCGCATGGGCGCACGCATCCGCGAGGTGATTGAGACCTCCCTCAGCGGCGAGCCCGTGGGCAACATCGACATCAAAGGCACCACTCTCCGTGCCACGACGATTGCGGGCGCTGAAATCCCGAATGTCATTGATGAAATCCCCATTCTTGCTGTGGCAGCCGCGCTGGCACAGGGGACGACCGTTATTCGCGATGCTGCTGAATTGCGTGTGAAGGAGACCGACCGCATCGCCGCGGTGGCTGCGAATCTCCGCGCTATGGGCGTGCAGGTGGAGGAGTTTCCCGACGGCATGGCGATCACCGGAGGCAGCTCGCTCAAAGGGGCGCGCTTGCCTTGTCACCATGACCACCGCATCGCCATGGCCTTCGCGGTCGCCGGACTTTTTGCGGAGGGCGAGACAATTATCGAAGACACGGCATGTGTGAATACCTCCTACCCCGGCTTTGCGCAGGCCCTCTTGCATATTCAAAAAGGCGGTCGCATTAAAAATCGCACGGAGGTCCTATCCGGTCTGAAAGGCAGTGGTGCGCCTGCTGTGAGAAGTTCCGCGCCATGATCGTCATCGCCATCGATGGCCCTGCTGCCTCTGGCAAAAGCAGCGTGGCAACCCGGCTCGCGCGGCGGATCGGCTTCGCTCATGTGAATTCCGGCGCCATGTATCGCGCTGTGACTTGGGAAATTCTCCGTCAGCAGATTGACCCCTCCCATCCCGAAAGTATTGATGCGGCCGTGCACCGTATGTCGGTGGATTCCGGATTTACCGAAGCTGGCGAATCGTTCATCCGCATCAATGCCGGGATGCCCGATCTGGAGCTCCAGACCCTTGAGGTGAACCAGAGTGTTTCCCCTGTCGCTGCCGTGCCTGCCGTGAGAAGCCTGGTCAATGCGCAGCTTCGGGCCCTCGCGGAGAAGCGCCCGATCGTGAGCGAGGGGCGTGATATCGGCTCGGTGGTCTTTCCGGACACCCCCTACAAATTCTACCTCGACGCCTCGCCTGAAGTCCGCCGTCACCGGAGGGCTGCGCAGGGACTGCACGACAGCATCGAAAAACGCGACAAACTTGATTCCAGTCGGGCCAACGCTCCGCTCAAAATCGCATCCGGAGCACACGTGATCGACACCTCACACCTTACGCTCGAAGGCGTGGTGGACAAGGTGGCGGAAATTCTTTCAAAATCCGGAATCCGCCCGGCATGACGATCGTTTATAACATTTTTTACAATCTGGCGAAGCTCCTCGCCCGCATGATTTTTTCCATGCGCGTCATCCACCCCGAGCGCATGGTGGAGTCCGGCCCACTCCTCATCGCTGTGAACCACTCCAGTTTCTTTGATCCGCCACTGGCGGGCATTTGCAGCCGCCGCGGTGTTTATTATCTCGCGCGCAAAACTCTTCTGAAATGGCCGTTCTTCGGTCCTCTTTTTCCTGCGATGAATGTGATCCCGGTGGAGCGCGACGGGAACGACATGTCCGCTCTGCGAGAGGTCATCAAAAAAGTGAAGGAGGGAAACGCCGTGCTCCTCTTTCCGGAAGGCACGCGCTCACTCGATGGCGACCTCCAGCCAGCCCGCGCGGGCATCGGGCTGGTGATTGCAAAAACCGGCGCACCTGTGCTGCCCATGCGCATCTTCGGCGCCTACGAGGCTTTCCCAAAAAAGGCCCGCCGCTTCCAGCTTTCCCAGATCTCCGTGGTCATCGGTGAGCCGATCCATTTCAGTGTAGAGGAAACCTCCAACACCTCCCGTGAGACCTATCAATTGCTCAGCAATCGCGTCATGGATGCCATCGGCGCTCTGAAGCTCCCATGATTTCCACTGTCCGCGCATCCTCTCCTCTCCCCTGGCTCGCAGCCGCTGTTGTGTTGCTTTACATCGTCCTGCTCGTCCTGAGATTCACGCTGCCCCCCGCAAAAGTCGCTGTCGAGATTCTCGTTCGGCCGGGGGCCTCTTCTAATTGATTGAATAACACGCTTGGCGAAGTAATTTTTAACGATGTTCAAGGAGCATGATTTCCAATACGCGATGGAGAATACCCGCGTGGTCGTGACGCCGCAGAGCGCCATCGAGACGTTTGGCACCACACGCTTTCATTTTTCGCTCGTCACCGAGCCGCTCGACGAGGTCGAGACCGTGCGCATCCGCTCCGGCACGATCGAGGCCGAGCGCCCACGCATTCTTTCACCCACGCATTTCAGCAAGGTTCTTCTTGAGGGATTTGGTGAGGAGGCGCGGGATTTTGCAGATTGGTTGGAAGCGAATCCCTCCGCCGCCCGCGTTCTGCGGTATGGATTTCAATTCCGAAAAACCG
>CAXNGJ010000101.1:0-5223 GCA_964201895.1 Terrimicrobiaceae bacterium | reverse complement strand
AGCATTTTGGTGAGATCGCGCGCGGCTGTCTCCACAAGTTCACCGCGATGGGTCACCCGCACATGCTCGCGCACGGCTTCCAGAGCCGCAGATTCGTTGTTGGCATACCATGCGGCCAGAATCGGCACATGGGCCAATCCGCCAATGTGGATGTCATCTCCGCCACAGTCCTCTGGCTTTTTGCCGCGTGCGTATTTGGTGAAGAAGTTCCTGTGGCATTCCTCGATATAGGTGTCCCGGTGCCGATCGGGCGTGGCCATGAAATCGATGTAGCGCTTCAGGTAGTCGGCCCGGTCGTAACTTCTGTGCTCGCGCAGCACGGCGAGCAATTCCAGGGCGAGCTGCATATTGAGTGTGTTTTCACCCGCCTGCAGGAACTGGTGGTAGTGGATACCGCGCCTTCCCCAGAAGGCGGCCTGCCCGTGCAGGATTTCGCCTTTGGGATTTGGAGCCGTGTAGGTCGAGCGCCAAAGGATGCTGTCAGCATGGGGATTTTTCGGAGCGACAAGATCGACCACGCGGCCGTAGTCCCGCGCCAAGGCCGCCCGGTCGTAATACCAATGAACCGGCATCGCGAGCGCGTCTCCGAGGAAGGCGCCCAGCAGACAGTTCCGTCTTCTCGTTTCATCGATGTAGCATTTCTCACTCATTTAGTGCAGATCGCATGCCTTATCGGTGCTGTATCCCGCCAGCAAGTCCGGGCGCCTCATTCGTGTTGCTTCGAGAGCTGTCTCGCGCCGCCATTTCTCAATAGCCGCATGGTTGCCGCCGAGCAGGATTTCGGGAACCTTCCAGCCTTTGTACTCGGCGGGGCGGGTGTAGTGCGGGTGGTCAAGTATACCGGCGGAAAACGAATCCTGTTGGGCTGACTCCTCGTCGCCAAGGACGCCGGGGATGAGCCGCACCACGGCGTCTGTGACTACCAATGCGGGCAGGACGCCGCTCGTGAGAACATAGTCGCCGATGGAAATCTCGTCATCAACGAGGTGGTCCGCCACGCGCTGGTCGATGCCTTCATAGTGGCCGCAGAGAAAAATGAGGTTACTTTCCTTGGCGAGTTCGCGGGCGATGGAGTCCGAAAATTTGCGTCCCTGCGGTGTGAGGAGGATGACTTTGGAGGCGGGGGATCGGATTTCGGAGAGCGCGAGGTCGATGGGCTCGATTTTCATGACCATGCCGGGGCCGCCGCCATAGGGGGCGTCATCCACCGTGCGGTGGCGGTCCTTGGTCCATTTGCGGAGGTCCACCGCTTCAAGCGTGGCGAGGTTTTTTTCCTGCGCCCGTTTGAGAATGCTCTCGGAGAAAACGCTCCGGCAGACATTGGGGAAGATGGTCAGGATTTGAATTTTCACAGGTGGTCAGGAAGATTGCGTGTCGGATTAGTCTGTAAAATGCTTTAATCCCGAGCCGTGCCCAAGCCCAAATCCAGCAAAAAGCCGCGCCGCGCCGCAAAGCCGCTCGCCAAGGAGCGCCGCAAGAAGCGTCATGTGCTGCTGGTCGCGCTGTTAAAAATAGGCATCGTCACCGCCCTGCTCTGGTCGATCGTCGGGGCGGGTTACTACGCTTGGGCGCATTTGCTCGACCTAAAAGAAATCCATCAAATGGACGAGCGCTCGGTGATCTACGACCACGAGGGCAAATATTATTCCCGCCTTGCCGGCGAGAACCGTGTGGCTGTGCCGTTCGACAAGGTCTCGAACGATTTCTACAACGCACTCATCAGCCGTGAGGACACGAGGTTTTACAAACACCACGGCATCGACCCCATCGGTATCGCTCGTGCTGTCGTGCGCAACCTCTTCCTCGGAGGCTTCCGCGAGGGCGCCAGCACGATCACCCAGCAACTCGCCAGAAACAGCTTTCCGCTCGGAGGAAAAAACCTCCACCGTAAACTCATCGAAGCCGCGCTGGCTTTCCGTATCGAGACTGAACTCACGAAGGAGGAAATTCTTAAGGCCTATGTGAACCGCATTTACTTCGGCTCCGGCACCTACGGCATCGAGGCGGCAAGCCAGACCTACTTCGGGAAACCGGCATCGAAACTCAATCTTCCCGAGTCTGCGACCCTCGCAGGCCTCATTCGCAGTCCCAACCGCTTTTCACCGCTCAACAATCCCGAAGGGTCCTTGCGTGAGCGCAACACCGTGCTCGGCCGCATGCGCGACTTGGGGTTCATCACCACCCTGCAATACGACGAGGCCTCGGCCAGTCCTCTCCTCGCCATGCCACGCATCAAAACCTCGCCGGAGGACAACTGGGCGATGGATGCCATACTTCGCGAGTTGGAACTCGTGCTGGAGCCGGGACAGATGAACGAGGGCGGGCTGAAAATTTATGCCACGATCGATGGTCCGCTCCAAGCCGCCGCCGAGCAGGCCGTGCGTGACCGCTTGCAGGCTGTCGAGGCCCAGCCCGGGTACCCGCACAAGCCGATGAGTGAATTCGAGGGCACGGTTTTGGATGGTGAAAAATCAGCGCCCTACCTGCAAGCGGCTGCCATTGCGCTGGACAACAAAAGCGGCGGCATTCGCGCCATCGTTGGAGGGCGTGACTACGAGAATAGCAAGTTCCACCGTGCGCTTTTTGGCAAACGCCAGGCCGGGTCCGTCATCAAGCCTTTTGTTTACGCCAGCGTATTTGAGTCTGGTATCGCACCCAATGAACCGATCTCCGACGACCGCATCCAGCCGGGAGAAATCCCTCGCAAATTCGGTTCCTATGATCCGTCGAACTCGGATGGTTCCTATCGCGGACTCCAGCCTGCGGGCGAGGGGTTGATCGAGTCCCGCAATACCATGACCGTGCGTCTCGGGATGCGCGCGGGGCTGGATCGTATCGCCAACATGATCGTGAAGGCCGGTATCGCAGCGGATCCTCCGCGTTATCCTGCCATCTGCCTTGGGGCGTTCGAGACGAACCTCAAGGACATCACCTCCGCCTACACGGTGTTCGCCACTGGAGGGGTCAAACTTCAGCCCTACCTGATCGACCGTGTCTTCGACGCGCGGGGAAATATCCTCTACAAATCCACGCAGGGGCGGATCCCGGTCATCAACCCTGCAGCTGCTCGCATGACGACCTCCTTGCTGGAGGATGTCGTAACGCGCGGCACCGCCGCCCGCGCGAGGGAGTTTGGCCTCACTGGAAAAGGTGGTGGAAAAACCGGAACAACGAACAACTACCTCGACGCTTGGTTCGTCGGATTCGATCCATCGCTCACCTGCGGAGTCTGGGTGGGCTTCGACAAGCCGCGCCCAATCAAGCCCGGCGGCTACGGCGGCGCGCTGGCATTGCCGATCTGGGTGGATATCATAGAAGCTGCGAAGCGCTGAAATCGAGGGGTTGCAAGTGAAAGTGGAGCGTTATCACAAATAAGCCCGCCTGTTGTGTGAGAAAAATCACATGATTGGCAGGTTTGGGGAGGCGGGGTGTCAGAAACCGCCACTCTCGCGTTCAGGCAGCTTTTGATGAGAAATCCTTTTCCGAACTACTGCAGGCGGACATTGAACTCGAGTCTCCAGCTTTCGCCCGAGGCTGGGTGGAGGAAGTGGAGTTCGAGGTTGCCGAGCTCGGTGACGCGGGCTTCGAGGCGGACGGGAATTTCCTCGCCCGGTTGATGTCCGGCGGGCGGAGGGATTTCAATTTGCAGGCGGGCTGACTCTTCCAGTTCAGCGGCATCGGGCAGCATTTGGCCTGCGTGATCGCCGGCGCGGACTTCGGATTGGAAGAAGCGGAACTCCGAGGCTTCGCCGGTGTAGAGGAAGAATTCTTGCCCCGAGATTTCGAGGTGGCTTCCCTCTTCCATTCCCTGAGGTGCCACGCAGAGCGCCTTCGTGGCAGGACGCCGGCCTGGCACGGCCATGGCGGAGGATTCCATGCCGATGTAGTAGGAACGCGCCGTGCCGGACTTGATGCGGAGCCCCTCGCCGATGGCACGCAGACGCGCATAGGCGGCGGCTCCAAGGGCCACGGCATGGTCGGGACGTGAGCCTTCGAGTTCGCGGACAGGGGTGCCTGCCCATTGGCTGAGTTGTTCGAGCATGCGCTCGCGGAGTGCCGCAGCGTTGAAGACGCCTCCATTAAAGAGAACGGCATCGGGCAGTAGGAGTGGTGAGCGGTCGAGGCGCTTGCTTCCGCCAGTGGCGTCGATGAGTTGGGTCGAGGATGCGGCGTTGGCTTTCGCGCGCGAGAGGAAGCGGACGAGGTGTTTGGAAATGGCGGCATCCGCTGTATAGGGCAGGCCGGATTCCCTGAGGCCTCCTGTGCGTCGCAAAATCGGCATTTCGTCGTTTCCCACGATGGGGAAAAATCCATCGACGGCGATTTGTTGAACATCATCCCGCGTTAGGACTGCGCTGATGGTTGATGCTATGAGCTTCCGTCCGCGCGATGGGATCGAGATGGGTGTCTCTTGCAGCGAGGGATTCGAAAGCAGGGCTTCTTTTGCGGCGCGCACAGCTTGCACAAGAGCGAGGAATTGCCACTCGTCGAGGTTGGTTCCCGCCGCGGTGAGTTTCTCCGAGACGGCGTGGGCCAGTGCGAGGTCCATGTTGTCGCCGCCGAGCAGGAGGTGCTCGCCGACGGCAATGCGCTCCAGCGCCAGGTTGCCGTCTTTTCCTGTCACAGCGATGAGGCTGAAATCCGCTGTTCCACCGCCGACATCGCAGACGAGAACGAGGTCGCCGGATTTCACCTGTTTGCGCCATTCGGTGCCTTGGTTTTCGAGCCAGGCGTAAAAGGCCGCCTGCGGTTCCTCCAGAAGCGTGACTTCACCCAGACCCGCTTGTGTTGCGGCTTCAAGTGTGAGCGCGCGTGCAGCTTCGTCGAAAGAAGCAGGAACCGTGATCACCGCATGCTCAAGTGATGCGGCAGGATTTGTCGCGCGGATGTTCGCGAGCAGGTGGGAGAGGAGTTGCCGTGAGACTTCGAGAGGAGAGAGTTTTTTCTCAACCGTTGTGCTGCCCCAGGGAAGGATCGGGCCTCGTCGGTCGGCATGCGGATGGCAGAGCCAGCTTTTAGCGGAGGCGATCAAGCGGTCGGGTTGCAGGGCTCCGCGGTCGCGCGCGAAGGTGCCGAGGAACGAATGGCTCTCAGCTTCTTGCCAAGGAAGAATCGGGCCGCCGTCGGCAAACTCGCCTGCAGCGGGAATGTATAGCGCTGAAGGAAGCAGCGTGCGCTCTCCGATTCCACTGGCGTTGATCACCTGGGTGATCGGCAGGATTT
>CAXNGJ010000100.1:0-5239 GCA_964201895.1 Terrimicrobiaceae bacterium | reverse complement strand
CTGTGATGCCAAGAACGAGCAGGGTGTCGCGCAGATTGCGAAGCGAGAGGAATAACGCTGTGGAAAGGACGGCGACAAAGGCGGCGCCTGCCAGCAGTCCGTGGCCGAGGGCATGCTGCGAGAGTCCCTCGCCGAGTTTGTGCCATCCCGTTACATAGACTCCATCGCCAGCCAACTTGTCGATAAGCCCAGCGACGGCCCTGGGATCTCTGTCGGATTCGATAGCCACTCCACACGCGGCGAACTCCGGGCCTTGCAGGCTCATCGTGCGCCTCGCAATCCAGTCGAAAGCCGCATTCTCCGGCAGGGGAGACGCGTTCGAAGTCTGCCAGATCTGCCATTGATCAAGGATGCCGATCGTGAGAAACGTGCCGCTCTCCGAAAAACCGGCCTCTGCGAGCAATGCGCAGAGAGGCTGTTTTTCAGATATCGTAGCGGATGCCGAGGTGAGGTTGGATTTTAAGAAATCCGCACGCGGCCACAGCATATCGGGCAATTCGAAACTCGAGATCACGCCGTCCTTGAGTGCCTGCTCGAGGGCTGTACGCGCGCGGGCGAGTTTCTCGGAAACGATCGATTTCGTTTGCCCGGCCGCAATGACATTCAGGACCGCATGGTCATTGCCCAGTGCAAGGCCCAGCCTGTCCAGTGTCGGATAGGCGACGCTCTCGCGGGGTCGCATCGAATGGGTATCAGCCGTCCATCGGGGAAATCCCAGAAAGGCCAGAGCACAAACGGCGGTAAGAAGAACAAGTAGGGAGCAGGCTTTGCCCGCGAGGAGCAAATACGGAGGCAAGGGTTGCGCCGCAGCGGGAGCGGGGAGACTGATTTTTTGAAGATCCCTCGCATAGAAAACAATCATGAGGAATGCGCCCGCCATCACGCCGATCGCAACGGTTGTGCCAAGTTGGGCTATACCCGGCAAGCCCGACAGGTTCAGACTCAAAAAGGCGGCCGCAGTAGTAGCGGCGCCGGCCAGAATGCCGGGCGATGTCGCGGCGCGGAGTTCTTGGATGGTTCCGCCGTGTTCAATGCGGCGTTGATACAAAATGAATCCGTAATCGACCGTCAGGCCCGCCAGGATGGCGGCAAACCCGACGCTGATGATCGAAAGACCAGGGGAAAAAAGCGCCGTCAGGCCAAGCGCGATGGCAAAACTGCAACCCACATAGAAAAGTAAGGCCCCCAGCGGACGCAGGCGCCGGTGAGCGAGGAAAAAAATGAGCGCCGCAAATGCCAGCGACGAAATGGAGGACAAGCGCATATCATGCTCCATGGCGGTCGAAATTTCCTGCACGAAAGCAGGCTCTCCAGTCCATCCCACGTGGGCCGCTAGGCGTTCGGGCGAGGCAGACTGCCATTCCTGAATGCGCTTGGTCGTTTGTGAGACCCAATCTTTCGAAGGCGTTGTTGCAAGCGGCGTGACATAGAGAAGCCGCGTGCGGCCATCCAACGATGAAAACTCACGGTTCGCCAGATCCGGTGCGGCAGTGGATGGTAGTGCCGAAAGGAGACTCAGCGGGTCATAAGCGAGACGCGCCATTTCCTCTGGAGCCACAGTCAGTCCCAGGCGTTCCACAGCCTCCGCTGCTCGCGCGCGAGCAGTTGCGGGGGACATCTTCTCGAGCGTCGCATGAAATTTGTCCGACTCCTGATTAAGAAGTGCGTAGGCCGCCAGAGGCACAAGCTCGCGCGGATCCGCCGCCCATGGCGGAGCGCTGTGCGCGACAAGCGTAGAAGTGGCGCGGAGGTCGTTAGCCAACGAATCAACCAGCGCGCCCGCCTCCGAGGCATTCCCAGCTTCAACCATCACGATCAACTCGTGCGGCTGCCCAAAATGCCCCAGAAAAATCTTAAGCCCCCGAACCGCCACAAGGTCTGGCGGAAGGAGATCCAGCACATTGGCATCCACCCGAATGCGGGCGAAACCAAGACCGGTCGCCAGCAGAAGCAACCCGAAAAAAATCCACCGCCACCGGAAAAGAAATTTATAAACAATCGAGCGGACTTCAGCGGTCATAGAACAAACCAGACTTATCAACCCCCAAGCATCCTGCGTCGAGGGAGAACAAAACATCGCATGACCGCCGCCGTTTCTTCGATGGTCGGTCTGTCCCATCGTTCATGCCATGCGGGAATCTCTGGCATCGCACGACGGAAGCCGTCTTGCCGGAGGCGTGGTAAACCGTGAGACTCACGCAAGTCATGTCTCAGGATATCGAGGAATTTCTCATGTATCTGGCCACCGAGCGGGGGCTTTCCGACAGTTACCAATTGCTTGTGCAGCGCTCGCTGGAGACCTTTTCCGCATGGCTGGAAAAGCACACGCAGACGCGCGATTGGCGGCATGTCGAGCCGCAGCAGATCACCGACTTTCTTGTCTTCCGCAAACGCTCCGGACTCCAGGCCTCCTCGGTGCGGATTGATGCTGTGGCCGTGCGAATTTTTTTCCGCTTTCTGGTCGCCCGCCGCGCATGGACCGAGAATCCCGCCGAAACCCTCACGCTGCCTCGCCCGGAGAAACATCTTCCCGAAGCCCTGCATGTCGAGCAGGTGCGGAAGCTCATCGAGAGTATCGTCCCGAATGATCCGCTCGGCCTGCGCGACCGGGCGATCTTTGAGCTGCTCTACTCCAGCGGGCTCCGCGTTTCCGAACTCTGCGACGCGCGCCTGGAAAACATCGACCTCGACGCCTCGTTCATTCGAGTCACCGGCAAGGGCAAAAAGACCCGCCTCATCCCCCTCGGCCAGCCCGCCTGCGAGGCCATCCGCGCCTACCTCCAACGCGAACGCCCCGAACTCGTATCCAAAAAAACCGGTGCCGAGATTTTTCTATCGGTCAGGGGCAAAAAGCTCACCACCCCCCGCATCCGCCAACTCATCAAACAATACGCGGCCCGCGCTGGCATCGAAGCGAATGTCTATCCGCACCTCATGCGCCACAGCTTCGCCACGCACCTCCTCGGCGGCGGTGCCGACCTGCGCGTCATTCAAGAGCTGCTCGGCCATGCGGACATCTCGACCACGCAAATCTACACCCACATCGAAAAGAGCGCCCTCCAAGCGGTGATCAAAAAATTCCACCCGCGCGCGTGAGGGACGAGCTTCCGTAGCAGTGCGAATTAAATTTCCAGAGGCTTCCATACGAAGCCGATTGCCATTGTCCCCGTGCTCGGGTAGTCATTCAGCGCCCGAAGAATGGCAACACAACCACCATGCATCGCATCACTCTGCTTTTTCTCGCTCCACTCGCCTTTTGGCTTTCCGCTTGCTCCAGCACATCCCAGGTCAATCCTGCCGTGCTCTCGGCTGCCACCTCGCGCGGCGTGGCCGCCTCGACGACATCCAAAATGTCCGCCGGCGAGAAGCTCGACTTCTCCGACATTCGCAATCTGATCGCCAGCAATGTGCCGGATGACAAAATCATCGCCTATCTGAACAGCACGCGGCAGGTGTGCAATTTCTCTGCAAACGAAATGTCAGCCCTGAAATCAGCCGGCGCCGATGCCCAGTTGCTCGCGTTTCTTTCAAACACAAGCGGATTCTACGGCCGCTCGCCTGCGCCACATAATGGATCCGCCGTGCGCTCTCCCGGCCAATACACAAACTCGCGGCTCTATCAGGATGAACAACCCTTCGCCTACAATGAGCCGGCGATCGATGGCTTCTATAACTCGGGCTACGAGGAATCCCTCTACAGCCCGTTTTCGTTCAATTAACCCCGCCGAAAGGCCCCCCGGAGCGTGACTGTAAAAGCCCCGCTTTGGCACCAGCGCCTGCCCTTCGCGGGCCTGGCAGGTGCGGCGGCTGCGGGGATTCTTGGCGCGTGGGTCAGTCCGCTCGGATCGGGGACATTTCTCATTCTGGCCGCATTGGCTCTTGCCGCCTGGCTGTTCCTGCGCCGTAGCGTTTGTGTTTATGCGGCTGTCGCGTTCTTGTTTTCCACTCTGCAAGTCGTTCAAACCCGGGAGTCCCCTGCGGCAAGGCTCGCTGAAAAACTTGGAGGCGAGCCGCAAGTGGCCCGCATCGAGGGAATCGTTCGCAGCGAACCCTTGGTGGGCGCGAGTGGAAAATCCCGCTTCGTTGTGGAGGCGACGCACATCGAAATCGATGGAGAAAAAATCAATCTCCCCTGCGACATCCTGGCCGTCGTTCCCTCAAGCACGTCCTCCCTGGAAGACTGCGTGCGCCTCATCGGCAGCCTGCGCCCGATTGCTCCGCCGCGAAATCCCGGCCAATTCAACGCGAAGCGTGTCATGGAGCTGCGAGGCATCACCTGCGAGCTCGTTGCCACCTCGCCCAGGGATCTCGAAATCACCTCATCCCCCACAGGCTTCTCGTTGCCACGCATCGCCGCATCCTGCCGGAAATGGATGGAGTCCACCTTGCGCGAGGGCATTTCCTCGGATCCCCTTGTTTGCAATCTCCTGGCCGGAATCGTGCTGGGAGTGACCTCCGACATCCCCGATACGTTGCAAGACGAGTTCCGCCAAACGGGGACATTCCATCTTTTTTCCGTATCGGGTTTGCATGTGGGAATGATCGCCTTGATCCTCTGGCAGGCATTTCGAATGGCTGGCGTGGGCCGAGGGATTGCGACCTGCTTGATCATTCCGGCCCTTTTTTTCTATGCGCTGCTCACGGGATGGAAGCCCTCGAGCGTGCGCGCGGCGACGATGACGGCGATTTTTCTGATCGGCATGGCTTCGGGGCGACAATCGATCGCCCTGAATTCGCTCTGCGCGGCGGCATTCGTCATTCTACTTCAATCCACGAACGAATTGTTCAATCCCGGCTTCCAGCTCTCGTTCACGGTCGTCGCCGCGATCCTGCTCGTCGCCGGGCCTCTCCAGGAGCGGATTCGAAGGAGTCTCGAGCCGGATCCCTTCATTCCCGTGTCGCTCTGGACGAAATGGCAAAAGAAGAGACACGAAGCAGCCGGGCACACGGCAGGCTCGCTGGCGGTCTCGTTGGCAGCCTGGATCGGCTCGCTGCCGCTGACGGTTTTTTATTTCCACATGGTGTCCCTTTCGGCGCTGGCAGCGAACCTCCTCGTTGTCCCGCTGTCGTTTCTTATCATGGCAACCGCCGTTTTGGCCTTGGCGTGCGGACTGGCAAGCTCGGTTCTGGCTGCGGTTTTCAATAACGCAAACCTCGTCTTCACAAAAATTCTTCTTCTCATCATCCAAGGAGCGGCATCTCTGCCGGGTTCATTTGTCCCTGTCGGAGTCTCGCAGGC
>CAXNGJ010000099.1:0-5274 GCA_964201895.1 Terrimicrobiaceae bacterium | reverse complement strand
GAGCAGGGGACTCATAAGCCCTTGGTCGGGAGTTCAATTCTCCCCCCTGGCACCAACACATTTTATGGCCAATACAAAATCAGCAGAAAAAAGCGCCCGCCAAAGCGATAAACGTCACGCCCGCAACACGGCTGTGATCACAGCTATCAAGTCACGTCAAAAGAAGCTTCGCGCCGTTATTTCCAGCGGTGATGCCGCAGCGGCCAAGGCCGAATTCGACGGCCTCTCCTCGGCTCTCGACAAGGCAGCCAAGCGCGGTATCATTCATCGCAATGTGGCCAACCGCCGCAAAAGCCGCCTCAACAAGGCCGTGATCGCAGCGAAAGCCGCGAAGTAAAAATTCCTGAATTTCCCCCTCCTTCGAACGGCGCGATCCGAATAAACGGACGCGCCGTTCGATATTTTTTTGCCGTGCCGGCGCGCGGCGAATTTGTTTGATTGAAGCATGGCATCGAAACGGCCGCGTTCCGTGAAAAAAACGCGACAGTCTCTTTACTCCACGCTCACTGGTGTGGAGGTCGGGTACGTCCCGAAGCGTTGGGTGAAGTTCCCGACGGGTGTTCTTCTTCTCCTGCCCTGCCTTGTTCTGACCTTCTCATTTTACGGAGCCTTTCTGAAAAGCGCGGCTGATGCCGGGTTTTTGCTAAGCGAGGAGGTCAGCGGTTTCGCAATCGGCGGCTTGGTCGGCCTGCTCTGGTTTTTCTCCTGCAACCCGCTGCGACTGCTCTATGTGATGGGGCATGAGCTCACCCACGCGCTCTGGGTCTGGATTCACGGTGGCCGCGTGCATGATTTCCATGTGCGGGAGGATGGGGGGCATGTGGTGACGGACAGGACAAACACGCTCATCATCCTCGCGCCGTATTTTTTCCCCTTCTACACGCTCTGCTGGGTCGCGGCGTATGGATTTGCGCTGTTCTGCTTTGGTCTGCGGGGATTCCCGGGCCTGCTGTATTTCGGCCTTGGATTTACATGGTTTCTTCACCTCGCCTACACGGTTTGGATGATTCGAAAAGGCCAGCCCGACCTGGAATACGGCGGATTCTTTTTCTCTCTCACCGTCATCTACCTGGCGAACCTTTCCTTCATCTCAGCTATCCTTGTCATCGCCTCTCCGAGCGTGAGCTGGATTGGGTTTGCGGGCGATCTTTTGAGGAATGCCACCGAGGTGTCCGCTGTCATCGTGAAGGTCGTGGAGATCATAGTCCAAAGACTCTCCCGTTTGGTGTAGGAAATTTTTTCAGCCTGTGTTTTTGCAACTTTCAATGACCCAGGCTGTGTAGTCTTGCGAAGCATGGTCTGCTTCGAATGCGGCGATCTCAGGGGTCTCGTAGGGGTGCAGGGAGCGAAGTTCGGCCTCGAATGTGGTCGCTGTTGCTTTTGGAATTTTAAATATCACCACGACTTCGGCTGACTCCTGGATGGCATCTTTCCAGTGGTAGATGGATCGCGCACCGGGAATGATCGTGCCGCAGGCGGCAGATTTTTTCTCCACAAGCTGACGGATGATGCTCGCAGCTGTGGATTCGTCAGGGAGCGTGGTGGCGACAAAGAGGATCATGCCGCAACCGGGGCCGGTTCGCGTGTGATCCAGCCTCCACCGACGACTACATCGCCGTCATAAAAGACAGCAGCCTGGCCGGGTGTGATGGCGCGCTGCGGGGTATCAAGCTGGATACGGGCCTTGCCGCCTGGCAATGCATCGACGGTTGCCTCGGTGCCGGGATGCGCGTAGCGGATTTTCACCGTGATGCGCTCGCTGCTACCGGGTTCGCCACGCAGCCAATTTGTGCGATCCACTTCGAAGCCCTCACGCACAAGGTCTTCCTCGTCGCCGACGATGACGCGGTTGGTCTGCGGGTCGATGTCGATGACATAGCGTGGGCGCGGGGAGCCGCCTGGCAGGCCCTTGCGCTGGCCGATGGTGAACATTTCGATGCCTTCGTGTTCGGCTATGAAGTTGCCATTGGTGTCGTAGATGCCGCCCTTGTGGAACTCCTCTTCGCCCAGGTGGCCGCGCAGGAAGGCCTTGTAGTCATTGCCCGGCACGAAGCAGATTTCCTGGCTGTCCACCTTGTCGGCAACCTTCAGTCCGAGCCCGCGTGCGATTTCGCGGATTTCGGGTTTTTCCATTCCTCCCAGCGGTGTGAGGGCATGCTGAAGTTGATCCTGACCAAGGCTAAAGAGGAAATACGACTGGTCCTTGCGGGCGTCACGGCCTTTACGGAGGACGGCGTGGTTCTCGTGATGGTCAATGATCGCGTAGTGTCCGGTGGCGATGAAGTCCGCTCCGAGCGAACGGGCCTTTGTGCGGAGGTTGCCGAATTTGAGGTGCTCGTTGCACATCACACACGGGTTCGGTGTGCGGCCCTTTTTGTATTCGCTGGCGAAGTAGTCGATGACGATCTTTTCAAAATTGTCAGCCTCATCGACGACATAATGGGGGATGCCCAGCTTGTGGGCAACGCCGCGTGCATCCGCTATGGCCGAGGGGCCGCAGCATTTGTCTTCCGCCCGTGAGATGCAATCCTGAGGCCAAACTTTCATGGTCACGCCGATAACCTCCCATCCATCGCGCTGCAAAAGCGCAGCCGCCACGCTGGAATCCACTCCGCCGCTCATTCCGAGCAGCACTCTTCTGCCATTGCCTTTCATGGGAGCGATCATAAGGAGCGCCGGCGGTGGCGTCAAACCGCAGGCGCTTCGGCGGGTGACACGATTCTTGCGAAAGTCCGCTTTGGAGATTAGCAATAATGCCATCCTGATAACAGGATGCGGATCCGCGCCGTCCACTGCGGACTCTATATGGCCACAGATTTCTCGAATAAAAACAATTTCATCAACCGCGAGTTGAGTTGGCTGGAATTCAACCAGCGCGTGCTGGATCAGGCATTTTACGAAGCGAACCCGCTTCTGGAACGCTTGAAGTTTCTCTGCATCGTCAGCTCCAATCTGGATGAATTTTTCGAGGTCCGAGTCGCGGGTCTCAAGCAGCAGCAACAGACCGGCTCCACCGACACCGGGCCGGATGGCCTTTCCGCTGCTGAGACGCTGGCCCGAATCAGTGTGCGTGCGAGAAAGATGGTGGATGATCAATATCGCTGTTGGCGCGAGCACATCGCCCCTGCGTTGGAGCGGGAAAAAATCCGTTTTCACAACTACCCCGCGGTTCCGGATTGTGAGCGGGAGTATTTCGAGAAGTTTTTTGGGGAGACGGTTTATCCTGTTTTGACTCCGCTGGCGGTGGATCCCGCCCATCCTTTCCCGCAGCTCCTGAACAAGAGCCTGAATGTGATTGTGGAGTTGGAGGGCGAGGATCTGAGCACGGACATCGCCGTCGTGCAGGCGCCGCGCATCCTGCCGCGCGTGGTGCCATTTTCTTCGAAGGTGGATGGCGACGACTATGTTTTTCTGGGAAACATCATCCAGGCTCATGTGCAGTCGCTCTTCCGTGGGGTGAAGGTGAAGGGGACGCACCTCTTCCGTGTGACTCGCAACAGCAACCTTTATGTGGACGAGGAGGAGGCCAGCAATCTTCTGCACGCGATCGAGGAGGAGTTGCGCAAGGTTAAGCGCGGGGCGGCTGTGAGGCTCGAGGTCAAAGAGGATTGTCCCGAGCATGTGCTGCGCCGGTTGCTTGAGATTTTCAACCTCGAGCAGGAGGACGTATTCCGCATCGATGGTCCGCTCAACTTCTCGCGTCTCATGCCGCTGGCGCTGCAGCTGGATCGTCCCGATCTTCGCTACAAGCGCTTCACGCCTTGCTCTGTGGTTTCGTTGGATACCGAGGCGGATTTGTTTTTCCACATCCGGAAGGGTGACATCCTGCTGCATCATCCGTATGACAGCTTCCAGACGGTCGTGGATTTTCTGGCGCAGGCGGCGGAGGATCCCCAAGTGCTGGCGATCAAACAAACGCTCTACCGCACGAGTTCGGATTCCCCGATTGTGCAGGCACTGATCACTGCGGCCAGGAACGGGAAGCAGGTCACGGCCGTCATCGAATTGAAGGCGCGTTTCGACGAGGCGGCAAATATCCAATGGGCCCGAATGATGCGCGAGGCGGGAGTGGATGTCGTGTATGGTGTGACCGGACTCAAGACCCATGCGAAGGCCATGTTGATCATCCGCAGCGAGGGGGAGCGCATCCGGCGCTACGCCCACATGGGCACGGGGAACTACCATCCCTCGACGGCGAAAATCTACACGGACCTGAGTTTGCTGACCTGCCGCGAAGCGCTTACGAGTGAGCTTGCGGAGACCTTCAACTGCCTCACCGGTGTTTCTCGTTTTCCTGCGATGAAGGAGTTGCTGGTGGCACCCTGGTCGCTTTACGAGGGATTTCAGGAACTCATCGAGAACGAAATCGGCCATGCTTGGGCGGGGAGGCCTTGTGGAATTTATGCGAAGGTCAACTCGCTTGTGGAGGAGGGCATCATCGAAGCGCTCTACCGTGCTTCCGCAGCCGGCGTTCCCATTCGACTCCTGGTGCGCGGCATGTGTGGCATCAAGGTCGGCATTCCGGGCGTGAGCGAGAACATCGAAGTCCGCAGCCTTGTCGGGCGCTTTCTCGAGCACAGCCGGATCATTCAGTTTGTGAACGGTGGTGAGAACCGCATCCTCTTGGGCAGCGCGGATTGGATGCCGAGAAACCTCTTCCGCCGCGTGGAAACGGTCTTCCCTGTCACGGCGCCTGGAATGAAGCAACATGTGCAGGAGATTCTGGAATGGTTCTGGCGCGACAATGCGAAGGCACAGGTCATGCAGACCGACGGAACCTATCGTTTTCGTGAGCGCCCCGAGGGGGATGCGCCATTCGACGCGCAGGCCGAGTTTCTTGCGGATGCCCAACGGCGGCGCAAAAACCAGACGAAGACCATTGAGCGCTGAGCGCGGCGATATTGCAGTGGGGACGACCGATTGTTAGTTTATCCGCGTATGCCAAACTACGATTACGAATGTGAAAAGTGCGGGAAAACCTTCGAGGTGTTTCAGTCTATGAAAGACAAGGCGTTTGAAACGTGTCCGGAATCCTCCTGCCTCATGGAGACCTGGGGCAAGGGCAAGGTGCGCCGCCTTCTGGGAACAGGCGCGGGGTTGATCTTCAAGGGATCGGGCTTTTACATTACGGACTATCGTAGCGAGGGCTATAAACAGGCCGCCAAAAAAGATGGTGGCGACGGGGCCGCGGCAAAAACCGAGTCGAAGCCAGCCACACCTGCAGCCACACCTGCGCCGACACCCACCCCGAAAACATGAAAATTTGCACCGCCT
>CAXNGJ010000098.1:0-5284 GCA_964201895.1 Terrimicrobiaceae bacterium | reverse complement strand
CATTTTTCCGAGGTTCAGCTGGGCTTTCGCTCCACCAGCCTTCGCTCCCTTGAGGAACCATTCGAGCGCAATCGCATCATCTTTCGGAACGGCGGTTCCACTGGCGTAAAAGTAACCGACCCCGCCCATGGCTTCAGCGTGGCCCTGATCGGCAGCGGCTTTCATGAGTTCCAATGAGCGTGCGGCATTCTTTTTGACTCCGTCGCTTCCTCTCAGATAAACTCGGGCCAATTCAAACTGGGCATCGGCATTGCCCTCCTGGGATTGGGATTCCAACAAAGGGACATCCGCCCCAATCAATGTGGCGATCATCAATGTGAAGGCGATGGCGAAAAACAGAGTGACTTTCATGTCTCTTTTCTTAGCAAAAAAATGATCCTTCGGCATGTGACAAATTTGTAACAATCTGGAGTCCTCGCGTTCTGCGAAGACTCATGGCAGCACTTCAAAAACCCGCACGCTTTGATCTGGGATGCCAAAGCTGTCCGGGATGGGATAGGGATATTCGCGAAGCCACCGCGGCTTTGCTTTCCCAGCAAGGACAAGCTCAAGATAGGAGGTGTCCGATGCTCCGAGAAGCTTTCGGTAAGCGGAGAGATCTGAAAAATCGTCCCAACTGGGAAGCACGATGTGAGTTATTCCAGCATGGAGAAGGCGGGAATGGGCTTCATGCTCGGAGGAAGCCGAAAAAATGGCTGCTGCGCGCTTGAGACCCTCAAGGTTTTCCCAATAGAGACTTCCAATGGTCCGAAGGCCCGCGTAATAGGCTAACTCGGTCGAGGAGGTTGGATCTGAAAGAACCACCGGCGAGCGGCGAGGATTCGCTTCCACCAGACGGTGGGCAATATCCCTGAGAAGAATCGAAGGAACAAGAGTTCGAGGAAGGTTGTGTGAAAGATCACCGATGCGCAAAGCTCCTGCGACTGACGAACAAGGGAAGGCCAGTAGCCCAAGCAATCCCCATAAGCCTAAAAATGCAAGTAGCCAGCGAGGAACTTTGTTGCGGGACGCCCGCTCAGTCAGAATGACAAGCACGAGGAGGAGACAAACCGACCACAGAGCAATCGCAAGACCGGACCAGCGGACTTGAAGCAGGGCAAGCGCCTGAATCGGCAAGGTTGAGACACAGGAGAATGCCAAGACCGGGTGCCACGATTTTCTGGGCTTGGCCATGAATAGAACGACCGCAAGCGATACCAGCGCAAGAGTAGGCCAAACAAGATAGTCGAAGATGTTGGCCAAGTTTCCCCTCCAAAAAACAAACTCCCACAGCGGTGCAAACTCCCGGATGTGTTCGTTGTGCAGAGCTACAAGGAAGGGGTCGGAAATCATCAGCCAATCTGAGCGGTTGAATACCACCATCGCCGGGACCAGCAAAATGCCTATGAGAGCCGACACGCAAAGAAGGGAGTCTGGAACAGAACGCTGCAGAAACAGACCGCCGGATATTTTACGGGTGGTTCTCGACAAGAGCTCTCCGCCCGAAAGCCAAGCCAGCGCGTAGAGGGGGTGGTTCACTTCAAGCCGCCACCCCATGTTCGAAGGGAAGTATTCCAAAAGATAAAATCCTATCGATCCTATCGCTCCCCAAAAGCCCCAAAGACGCCATAAGGCGGGGTTGGCCCCAACCTTTGATTCAGGCGCCAGCCAAGCGGAGGCCATGGCTGCAAGCCCGCAAGCGGCGAGGACAGGAATCATGGTGGCCGCGCTGACCCAAATGCCCGCCGCACCGCAAATTGCGGAAACGATAAAATATTTCCGTGCGTTGGTGCTTGTGGGAATCGGAACGGGATTCTTCTGGTCAGTTTTTTTTGACATCTTGGCCACCGACCAACCGGCCCCGCCACAGACGAGTCCCAGCACGCATCCCAGAGCAAAGATCAGACTCAACCCGTGGTGATCCGCATCTCCTGCGCGGAAGGCCTCATAAACCGGGATGGAGGTGGCGTAGAGAAGAATCAGAAATCCGGCATACCCCCATCCGAATCGGGGGGCAATGAAGGCAGTGACCAGCGTAGCAAGCAGCACAAATGCGATCGGACCAAACCAGAGTGGCGCTCGCTGAACTTCCTCCAGCGGAGGTTTTCCGGAAAACAGCGCCATGACTCGGGCGATCCCCCCAAGCAACCAGACTGGTCCCGAACTCCAGTGAACCTCGCGACCATGCGGAGAATTGTCTTGGGCCGTGAAACGAATTCGATTCTCTGTGAGTCCTCTCTCGGCGTGGATGACCCACCATCTGGCATCGAGCGCTGTCGAGGGCAGCACAGTGGTTCGAATTCGCTCCGTGGTGGAAGCTGCTCGTGAGCCCAGCGGCACATCGCGGGTTCGAACCTTGGTGGCCGCATCGACAATCGCAAAGCGCGAGGTGGCATCGCACGCCATCAGCCCGATCGCCAGTGCCACCAGGAGAAGATAAAGCCATCGCTCGAATGAGGGTGGAGCAGTTTTCAAAACAGGTTTTTCAAAACGATTATTGGAATTCGAAATCCAGCCGCAGTCTTGACAGAAACAAAAATCTGGCTAATATAGCCAACTATGGAAACCACGGTTCTGAAAGCCAAGAATAATCTTTCGCTACTCTTGCGCAAGGTGGAGCAAGGTGAGGAGGTGCTGATCCGCAGGGGCTCGCTCGGCACAACTTTTCGAATTGTGCGCGTTGAGGAGCCAGTGAGGCGGACTCTGGTCCCAGATCCGCGGTGGAAAGACCGCATTGCCTTTAAGGCAGAAGACATCTGGGAGTCCGAGTGGAGGGAGGAGGGGTGATCTCGCATGTGCTGGACACCTGCGCACTTCTTGATCTGGCTGCTGGACGCTGGACAGACCGCGTGGCGAGACGGGAACTGGCGGCGGCCAGACGACCTGTAATTTTGAGCGTTGCGGTGTGGGAAATCGCCAGAAAGTTTCGACTCGGGAAACTTCAGTTGCCCTGTGAGCAAGCTGGGATCCTGGACTTTGTCGGGGAGATTTGTATTCGTCACCAAATCGTTCTCGAATCCCTCACCCCTCAAATCTGCCATGCGGCGGAGCTGCTGCCCCCGCACCACGAAGATCCTTTTGACAGGATGGTTCTTGCCATGGCGATCCAAGCGCAATGCCCTATTTTCACCACCGACAAGCGGTTTCGAGATTATCCGGTGAGAGTGATTGCACAGTATTGATTCGATATTTCGGACTCGGATGCATCTGTTTGAAGTCTTCGATGCGTGCTCCATCGAGTATGCCCCCGGCGCTGCGGAATCATCCTTCCTCACTATCGCCGCCGCCATATCCGAGCACCTCCACTGAAATGATCGACGGTGTTTCAACGGTTTCCTGAGATTGTTTAGGGCCTTGATTGGAGACAGAACTTGCAGCGGACGATGTGGCTGCCGCCGAACTGGAGCCGGATGTAAGACCGGCAACATTCGGAGCTGCTACCACTGGGGCTGATGGAACGCCTGACGATGTGCCTCCAGCGGAGATGTTATCGGCATTTACAACAGCTGCGGCGGCAATCTTGATGTCTCCAGTTGCTTGGATTCCAGCGTCGCCTGCATCTACCGTGCCAAGCGGAGCAATGAGGTAGACCTGAGAGGGAGGAATTCCTTGAACTGATGCCAGCGTGCCGATACCGCCACCAGTGACAAGTCCGCCAAGGTCGGTTGAGACATCGGCACTTGCTGTGTCTATGACCACGCGCGTCGGCGGAGCCGTGACGACCGTCTTGGGTGATGTTCCCGCCGCGATATCCCCTGTCGAGGACCAGATGGTCATGTCACCACCCCGGAGGGTGAAAATTCTGAGTCGGCCGATGTCCACATTGCCATCTGTGAAGATCGAAACTTCTCCACCGTATTCGGTCACGATGCCAGGCGGGGGATTGGGATTGCCGATGATATCCGAGGCCAAGGTCAAACCACCCGATGGGGAGGCAATCGTGATGGTTCCTCCCGTTGAGGTGCGAATGTTCCGGGCGCGCGTGAAGATTTCACCGGACCCGGTGACTTTTCCAAAAACGCTATCAATCGCAGCGAATCCCGTTTCGTAGGAACCTGTTGTTTCAGATTCCGCACCAGCCTGCTGGAGAATCTTGAAGAAATCTCCGAGGGATGCGATTGCTTGGAGTTCCGTCGAGGAGTTTTTGTTGAGTGAAATCTTCTCCAAAGCCAGATTGCTACCCGTCAGTCCGAGTGCGGCTCCTCCACTCAGGCCCTGCACACCCGCCATCGCAATGATCGAGGCTCCCTCGAAGGGAAGGAAAGGATTCCGGAAGTTTCCAATGCTGGTGATGCCCGCTCCAGTCCCATCGGCATTGATCACACCCGTGCCGAGATCCAAGTTTCGGCCTGCGAGCACTTCCAGGAATCCCGGCCCATTGATCTGGAGGTCTCCCGCAAGCGTCGTATCCTCGTTGCTTAGGCCGTTTCCTTTTTCAAGATTCGTGGCAAGGCTGCGCAGTCGGGAGTTCTCGTTGTAGGGAATCACATCGCGTCCAGCGGATATGATAGAAATGTCGTTGTTGGAAACATGCTGCAGGTAGAAGGCGATATCAGTGATGTCGTTCTTGGCGATGGCTCGTGTGAATTTGGGAGCAAAAAGAGTCAACCCTGTGATATCTCCACCACTGGCATAAAGGCGCACAGGGTTGGAATCGCCTTTGTGAAGGAGGTCTTTGGAGTGAAGCGCGCGCTTGGTCTCAATAAGAGATGAATTGGCGTCGGTATAGGAACCGGTTTCTTTGAGGGATTTTTCGACACTTACGAAGGGGTTTTGTGTGCTACCAACGGAATCGGAGCGCGATCTACCAGATAGAGTCTGGTAGGCATTGGGAGTTGTCACTCCCGGAAAGAGCGTGGGGTCGGCATCCGATACGATGATCTGTGAAGCGGACCAGACACTTCGTCCCGATATTCCATCCAGCTTGCCTGTGCCTGTAGGTTGGATTCCTATGATTCCTCCCGAAGCGAGCAACTCCAGCGTGCCGGTGGGCGACGGGAAGAGAGTCATCGGACCGATGATATTCACATCGCCACTGAATGCCGAGCTTTTCAGAGTTGGGGCGACCAGACTAAACACTTCATTAAAGCTTCCAAGTCCAGTTTCCGCAAGGCGAATCCAAGGTTGGTAGTATGATGCATTGTCGCTGCTTAGGATATTCTGCGTATTAAACCACTTCAATAGGATATTTGTTGGACTGGAATCGTCAGGGAAAGTGACCGCCATACGATGAGAGATACTTCCCCCGAATGAGGCAACATTCGCGCCTGATCCTGTGGAATATGTGTTGAAATATGTCTTATAC
>CAXNGJ010000097.1:0-5287 GCA_964201895.1 Terrimicrobiaceae bacterium | reverse complement strand
AGCATTTCATTGATCGCTACATGACCGGCTTGGCTGAGATGCAGGCCTTGCAAAAAAATTTCGTCGAGGAGAGTGATGCCATCGCCTGAACCGATCTTTTCCACGACTTCAGCAAAATCTCCAGCCAGCACCCGTGGCCAACAAAAGGCATTGACTCCATGCCCGAATGGCGTCGAAGCCAACTCCTCAAACGAATGCACCACCTTGATACAATCGAAATCTGGGGGCAGGATTGGGCAGGGGTTTGATGATTTTGGCATGCTTGCAAAAGCTAAATTGCCGCTGTGGAAAGGAAAGCGAAACTTTGAAATCCGTCTCACCCCAATATGTGCCGCCGTCTTTTTCCCATTCTCTGTGCATAACAGTGTCCTTCAATTCAGCGAGGTGGAAAGGGCTGAACTTATTCCAAACTTATTCACAGATTCGCCAAACGATAGACCCAAAGGACATATCTATAACTTCTGATAATATATGTAATAGGTAATTGAGGCATCAAAAGCGTCTACTCTATCCATCTATCCATGAGCTGGCTAAGCTATTTTTGTTGAGCGATCACCATTTCGATGCGCGGGATCATTTCCTGCTGGGCCACCTCGGCGAGGCGCTTTGCTGCGTGGGATGCCTGTTGGACCATTCGAATGAATCCCAGCACATGCTTTGGGTGCCTCAACAGGTATCCAATCAGGCGAAGCGTATTGGGTCGTGAGGTTCGAGGATCGATTAGTATATCACTGGGAATCGGCATGTCGGAGTTCTTGGCGTCACTGATGGATCGAACCGTGATCATCGGAATCGATAAGTTTTGCGCTACCTTCCAGACATGGGCGCTCTCCATATCGCAGCAGTCCGCGCCGGATTCTTGTCTGCAATGCTCTTTTGCAGTGCTGGTTTCCAGCACATGATGGACAGTAACCAGTTGAAGCGCCTTGTAACTTGCACCGCTTGCCTCAAAATACGGCAAAAATTGAGCGCTCGTGTAGTTCCTAGCCAGAACAACATCACCTACACACAGGGAGTCGTTCAAACCTCCCGCAAATCCCATGAGAACAATGCACTGAATATTGTTTTTACGTATTAAACAATCAACCTCTTCTGCAATTCGCAGCCCTGTCAGATTAATGATGCAATATTTTATATTTGAGTTACTAAGATTCTTCTTAAAATTCTTTGCTTCAAATTCCAAGGCAAAGACAACGCCGATCACGGAGCACCCTCCAGATAAACTTTATAAAGAACTGATCGATTGACGTCTGTATCAGAAACTCTCGTTTCACTCCCCTCGCCGCTCCTTTCACCTAAAAATCCCATTTGAATCAAGTCATTTTCAAAAAAATCGACTCGACTCGATTCAACCGTAACGATCCAAGATTGCTGAGTGGAATCTCCGGTTTCCGCAAATCCCGCCTCAGATCGCTTAAACACATCCAATAGTTCAAGGCGCTTTTTTTCACTTTTTTGGGCTGCATCCCAACGGAGCTTGAAAATACGCACAGGAGATTCCACGGGACCGATCGGCAGGTTCGCCTCGGCAATGGATTCCAAGGATTGGCGCAAACCCGGAACCTCAGCGGTGGAGTCTGAAATTCGAGTTTCCACTGGAGCATTCAACCGGTCCTTCCGCATGCCGATCAATCCCAAAACCAAAATCGTTATCGGCAAAGCCAGCGCGATTGCCAGTAGGCCCAGAATTTGAAACACCTGAGCATTCGCTCGGAACTTTGGCACGGGTTCATCGGGTCTCTGTGCGGGATCGGTTTCTGACATACCTCCATGTAATAGCCCAGCGACCTGCCGCATGGCGAATCGAAAAGACCCTTCATTTTTCTTCGCAGGAGCAGCTTCAGATTGACCCGCCGCTCGGACTGACCGATAATCCCCGCCTTTTCATGGCTATAGAAAACACGCGCAACTTTTGCATCATCGCCCACATCGACCACGGTAAAACGACTCTCTCCGACCGCCTCTTGGAGGTCACGGGAACGATCCAAAAGCGCGAGTCCCAGGAGCAACTTCTCGATGCGATGGACCTCGAGCGCGAGCGTGGCATTACGATCAAATCCCACCCGATTGCCATGGAGTATACTTCCAAAAACGGAAAGCATTATAAACTCAACCTCTCCGACACTCCGGGCCATGTCGATTTTTCCTACGAAGTATCCCGCTCGCTGGCTGCCTGTGAGGGGGCTCTTCTGATTATTGACGCGGCCCAGGGCGTCGAGGCCCAGACGGTGGCCAATGTTCACCTAGCCGAGAAGCAAGGCCTGAAGCTCATTCCGGTCATCAACAAGATCGACCTCCCGAATGCCGATGTCGAAAATGCCAAGCGGCAACTGGAGGACATTCTCGCGATCCCGGCCGAGGAGGCCATCCTTGCCAGCGCGAAAGCCGGCATCGGCATCGAGGATATTCTGGAAGCCGTCGTGGAACGCATTCCCCACCCGCCAGGTAAGCCTGAAGCCCGTCTACGCGCTCTCACCTTTGATTCGCATTTCGACACCTACCGTGGGGTTGTGATTTACACACGCGTTATGGAAGGCACGGTCAAAGCTGGCGACCAAGTCAAACTCATGGCCACGAACTCAAATTACGAGGTCAAAGAGGTCGGGGTCTTCAAGCCGCAACAGCCAAAGTTTTTTGCCAAGGATAAACTCATCGCCGGCGACATCGGCTATGTCATTGCCAATATCAAGACCTCTTCGGAAGTGAAAGTTGGCGATACTCTCACCAATGCGCGCCAACCTGCCGAGGAGCCACTGCCCGGATTCCAAGTCGTGCAGCCAATGGTCTTCAGCGGCATTTATCCCATCAACACGGCTGATTTCGAGCATCTCAAGGCAGCCATGGCCAAGCTTCAGCTCAACGACGCTGCCTTCCAATTCATGGCCGAGTCGAGCGTGGCGCTGGGCTTTGGCTTCCGTTGCGGATTTCTCGGATTGTTGCACATGGAGATCATCATCGAGCGTCTGCGTCGCGAGTTCGACATGGACATCATCGCGACCTACCCCTCGGTCATTTATGAGGTTCAGCGCACGAATGGCGAAGTCCTCCGCATCGACAATCCCGATCAACTCCCCGACCCCAGCGTGATCGAGGAAATCCGCGAGCCGATGGTGCGCTGCTTCGTGATGCTTCCGAACGAATACATCTCGCCCATCCTGCAACTCATCATGGAAAAACGCGGCGAGGTGAGCCATACGGAGTCCATCGACACCAAGCGCGTCATGCTCACAGCCGAACTCCCGCTTAACGAAATCCTCGTCGATTTTGTGGATAAAATGAAATCCATCACCCGAGGCTACGGCTCAATGGACTACGAGCAGGCTGGCTACAAAGCGGCGAAGCTCGTGAAGCTGGAAATGCTGGTCAATGCCGAACCGGTGGATGCCTTCTCCTCTATTGTCCATCGCGAGAAGGCCGAGTCGCGCGGTCGTGCGCTCGCCACGAAGCTGAAGGAAGTCATTCCACAACAACTTTATCAAGTGGCCATCCAAGCCGCCGTGGGCGGAAAGATCGTGGCCCGCGAGAGCGTGAGCGCCATGAGGAAAAATGTGACCGCGAAGTGCTACGGCGGCGACATCAGTCGCAAGCGCAAACTCCTTGAGAAGCAGAAGGAGGGCAAAAAACGCATGAAAGCCGTTGGCACCGTCAATATCCCACAAGAAGCCTTCATCGAGGTCCTCCGCACCAGCTGAATTACTCCAACCTGCGCCATGTTTTTTCTGACACCACGCTACATCAAAGAGGCCAAACAATACCTCCACGGAGCAAAAAAATTCCTCGCCTACAAACGCGACATCTTGCCCACAGCCCGCGTCACCGAGATCGAATCACTCACCGCTGACCTGCGCAGAGCCATGCGCTCGCGCAATCGAAATGAAGTTTCAGAGGCGGTCGCCAAGCTCGACGAGGTCATTGGAAAATCCCTCCCTCCTCAAAAACACGGCGCCCTCCGCGAGAATATCGAGGTGTTTCTGGTGGCCATCGTCATTGCCGCTGGAGTGAAGGCGTTTCTCATCCAGCCCTTCCGTATTCCCACCGGTTCGATGCAACCGACGCTCTACGGCATCGTGGGCGTGCCGACAGACACCCCGCCGCCGAATTTCGTCTTTCGAGCCTTTGATTTTGTTGTGAGAGGCCGTCACCATTTCGAACTCCGCGCCAAGGAGAGCGATGTCGTCGTGACGCTGAACGAGCGCACCTATCTGAATTTTTTCACCTTCACGGAAATCGTCTGCCGCAACAAATCCTACACACTCTTCGTGCCCCGCGACCCGCTCATGCGCTACTTCCGCGTGTTGCCAGGCCGCGAATACACCACCGGCGAAGTCATTGCCCGCGGCCACATGGATACCGGCGACCAGGTGTTTGTGGACAAAGTCAGCTACAACTTCACCAAGCCCAAGGCAGGCGATGTCTTTGTTTTTAAAACCACCGGCATCCGTGAGATCGAGTCCGGCCTCGATCCCTCGATGGGCTCCCAGCATTACATCAAACGCCTCGCAGGAATGCCCGGCCAGACGCTTCGCATCAATCCCCCCACCCTCACAGTGGATGGAAAAATCCCGGAGCAAGCTGTGTTTCAGAGAGTCATGAGCATGAAGGATGGCTACCAAGGCTACTCAAATGGCGGGCGCGGCGGCCCAGCATTTCGGTATTTGGGCAGTCCCGAGGCGACCTTCACTGTACCCCCGCGTTCCTACTTTGCGCTAGGAGACAACAGCTACCATTCCCGCGACAGTCGCGACTGGGGTATCGTGCCAGAGGTCAATGTCGCCGGTAAGGGCTTTCTGGTTTACTGGCCTTTTAGCGAACGCTGGGGCCTGATCCGCTAACATTTCCACAACATTCCTGCGGCCCTGCTCGTAAGGTCTGACACCATTGCGGCTACCTATGAAAAAAAAGATTTTCCTAACCATCCTCGGCCTCCTTGTCCTCGTAGGTGCCATCATTGGCGTGAAGGCTCTCCAGATCGTGGACCTGATCAAAATGGGTGAGACCTTCGAGATGCCTCCCGAGACAGTGGTCATCGAGGAGTCTGCCACGAAATCTCTCACCACTTCGTTCCAATCCATCGGCTCGGTCGAAGCCGCACGCGGCGTCATGATCTCCAGCGAGGTCTCGGGAAAAGTCGTCGGTATTCTTTTCCAATCCGGAGCGGAGGTGAAAGCCGGCGACCCTCTCGTGCAAATCGATAAATCGATCGAGGAGGCCCAACTCCGCTCGGCACAGTCCACCGCCGAACTCAACCGCCTGAACCTCGAACGCATCCGTGGACTCCGGAAGACCA